>MHBM01000205.1:1729-18771 GCA_001804885.1 Lentisphaerae bacterium RIFOXYA12_FULL_48_11 | reverse complement strand
GTGGTTCGGTTTGTGCGCCGGAGACTCTTCTTGATAACAAGGGCCGCAGGATTTTCTGGGGCTGGATAATGGAAGCGCGTCCTGCGACTAACGGGTGGGCGTCAGTGGCAACCCTGCCGCGGGTATTCTCGCTGGCCGATGATAAGTCACTGCAAATTGAGCCTGCGCAGGAATTGGAAGCGCTGCGGTACAATCCGCGTCAGAAATCAAATCTGTCGATTGCTGCGGATGGAGAGTTGAAACTCGAAGATATCAAGGGCGATTGCCTGGAGCTGGCCGTGGAAATAGAGCAGGGTGATGCGAAAGAATTCGGTGTAAAGGTTCGTTGTTCTCCGGACGGTGCGGAACAAACAGCGATTGTCTGCGTGCCGCAGAAGGAAGCGTTGAAAATAGAGCTGGCAAAGTCCACACTGGATCCGCTGGTGAAATACTCATGGTGTTCTCCGCAATTTGCAAAGGATGTTCTCAAGATCAGTGAAGAAGAACGTTTTGCCAGGGAACAGGTGGCACCATTTGTTCTGAAGAAAGGCGAATCCCTCAAGCTGCGCATCTACCTGGACCGCTCTGTGATGGAGGTTTTTGCAAATGGCCGCCAGTGCATCACGCAACGCATTTATCCGTCACGGCCTGACAGCTTGGGTGTTTCTATCTTTGCCAGTGGTGGAAACGTGAAAGTCAAACGGCTTGATGCGTGGGACATGAGTCCTTCAAATAGCTGGTAATCTGATTGGGTGTATTTCCAGAATCGTCAGGCTGAATGATATTGCCCGTGGATCAGGTTTGTGCGTTAATCGGATAGCGAACATGAGCACAAATCGATATTCTTTCTGCCTGACTGTGATAATCCTGTTTTGTTCGCTGAATTGCTGTGAGGCACAGGAGGCGATACCACCTCAATATATTGTCGATACTGTGCGTGAACCGTTGTTCGACATGATACGTCTTGATGTCGGCATTAAAGCACTCGGGAACAAGAAACTTGCAGCACTGGGATATGTGGATGTCACGGCCGCTCCTTTTAACGCCGACCCGACCGGAAGGACTGATTCGACAAAAGCTTTGCAGCGCGCGATACAATATGCGTGTACGAATCAGATGGCCTGTTTTTTTCCGCCAGGGACTTACCTGGTCTCGAATACGCTTTCATGTGTTCAGCCTCTTTATCGCAGACAGAATGGAAAACTTGGTTCGGCTCGTTCATTTCCAAATGTGTTGGTGGGGACGTCTGCTGACAGGAAAAAGAGAGCGGTCATACGGCTTGCTCCGTCATCTCCAGGATATTCGGATGTATCGAAGCCGAAATATGTTGTTCATTTCTGGGTACGAGACGAGAAGGGCCTTGAACAGGAATACAAGCCATCAGGTAATGTGTCGTTTTCGCAATTACTGGTGAATATCGATATCAGTATTGGAGAAAACAATCCGGGTGCTGTCGGTGTCCGTCATCGTGCTGCACAGGGTTCGAGCGTGCAGGAATGCACCATTGACGCAACATACGGTCTCAAGGGGCTTGAAGGCGGGGCGGGTAGCGGTGGCAGTCATCACCGGGTTACTGTGATTGGCGGTGAGATCGGGATGGATTTCACCGAGTCACAGCCGGCACCGACGGTCAGTGGTTGTGCATTCATGCGGCAAAGGAAACATGCGCTCATATACAGCGGGATGGAAACACTCTGTATGGTCGGCTGCACTGTTGAACAGTGCGGTGATGTGGCAATCGTCGGGAAGGCACAGAATAAACAACCGAACGAAGGTCTTATTGTCATTGCCGATAGCATTTTCGATCTAAAGCGGATGCCCATAGTGCGTACCGAGCGAAGCGTTTACATTGCCGATGCCTACGCCAGGAATACATCGGCAATTGTAATGACGCCGTTAGGTACGGTTAACTGCAGGGATGGATGGCAACATATCAGAGAATGTGCGGTGAGCATTGATCCTCCCGAGTGCCTGGGGAAACAGTATCGCACTGCTGTCAGGATTGATGGAGCTGAGCGTAATGTGATTTCGGATGTCACGGATGGAGAGCCCCCGGATGGATTTATAAAACGGCATCTTTGGAATGACACTCCATCATGGGAACATCCGGATGCAGTGAATGTTAAAACTGCATATCATGCTGCGGGTGATGGTGTTGCCGACGACACCGCTGTACTTCAGAAAGCTATTGATGAAAAGGAGATCCTCTTTTTTCCGAAAGGTATATACCGGATCACGAGAACGCTCAGGCTTCGACCTCGCTCGAAACTAATAGGAATTTCAGAACAGTTCTCGCTCATTACAACTGCCATTGATACTCCTTTTTTTGCCGATGTGCGAAATCAGAAACCACTTCTTGAAACAGCAGATGCGGCGGAGGCCAATACTATGCTGGCCTTCATCGGGACATATGTACCGACATCGCTTACAGGTTCATACGATCTACTCTGGCGTTCAGGCGGGGCATCCATGCTGCGATCGTACTGTGCACATCATGTGCCGTGGAATGGCTATGGATATTCCGGGAAACAGGCGCTATATGAGCAGAATATCGGTGCCACGGTGATTGTTACGGGGAATGGGGGCGGGCGATGGTATAACTGGTATGGTGAGGCGCATGGAATGGTCTGGGGCAAAACCGCACAAGATAAACGTTTCAGGCAGATAATCATAAGAAACACGTCGCAGCCGATACGGTTTTATCAGCTGAACCCTGAGGGATCTGAGAGTGCAGCGCGCGTGGAGATAGACAACGCTGCGCCGGTATATATATACGGGATGAAGAGCGAGGGGAACCATCCAGTGCTATGGGCGCATGATACGGAAGAATTGAATATTTTCGGATATGGCGGGAATGGTACGGCTTTGCCGGGGAATGCGATGTTCCGCTTTGAAAATGTTAAACGTCTGCTGGTTGCCAACGCGATGCCGCGTCCTATGAAACCAGGACAGAAGCTGCTTGGATTGTCTGTATCTCAGGACCCATCAGCCTGGACGCTGATCGCCGATACATTTGCAGGTAAAACGTTTGGAACAAAACCGCTTGAACGTCCTGTGGTATACCGTTGCACACAACGTTAATCATGAAGATCTTATGAGATTTATGATGGTGATATTTCTTTTCTTATGCCTGGCATTACATGCCGCTGCGGCGGATCCCTGGCCTGCTGAAAGAACTGCGGACGCAGTTTCCCTTGCCGGGGTTGATCCCGCGTTTAATAATGAGAACATGAGCGGTGCGGCATGGAACCCGTTAACACGTACTTTGTGGCTGGTCAACAACAGCGGTCGTTTTTATGCGCTTGTTGAAGATGATAAAGGTAGTTTCATGGTTGCTACGAATGCCCTGGGTGTCAAGGCAAGGTGGGCGCCAGGCGGTGACTTGGAGAGCATCTGCCAGGCGGATTTCAATGAGCCTGTTGTTTATCTCCTGGATGAAAACGGATGGATCAGGGAATACGACGTTTCGTATTATGGCGATGTAAAGGAAAGCCGCAACTGGGATATCAGGTCGAACTGTCCCGAAACACATGGAGAGGGCGCGGAAGCCATAACATTTGTGCCTGACGACTGGTTGAGGAAAAGAGGTTTCGTATCGGCAGGAGGGAAACCTTATGCCAGTACGAACGGGATGGGCGGTGTCATGTTTGTCGGGCACCAGCGTGGTGGATATATCCATGTCCTTGATTTGAGCAGGACCAGCAACAGTTACAATTACGTTGGCCGTTACAAGACCGGTCGTGAGGAAACGGCTGGCCTTGATTTTGAACGATCTTCGGGTCTTCTTTACATATGGCACAATACAGGGCCAAACTATCTCGAGATGAGTGATCTTTCCTGCGTTCCTGAAGGCAATGAAATTCGACTCCGCCGGCTTGCCGAGTTTGTCGGACCGCGGAAGGGGAATCTTGAAGGTTTTGCTATTGCATCTGGTGTGGGTTCATACTCGTGGTGCTTCATTACTGATGACAGCAATAGGGGTGGCGAAGCTGTAATGTGGTACAAGTGCTTCAGGATGCCAGGGAGCTTTTCACACCTTCTGAAGCGTTGAGAAGGTTGTGTCACTTTGTGCAATAGATTGGTCATTTTGTCCATTACCTCTTTTTGTTACCTGCCATATAATTCAAGGTTATACATGATAGTACGGTTGAACTGGGAGTGTGGTCCTCGGGTTCAATGATTAAGAAAACCGGGGTGTGAGTAGTGATTGGACTTGCCCATAATCTGGCTGAAAAGAATGGGACAGCATATGGCCGGATAACGGCAATTGCTGCCTTGATGATCGCTTGCGCGGCGCTGTCTGCATTTGCCGATACCAATGCCGTATTCTCTTCGTCCTACCTTGGCAGCGGTAACCTTGATGCAAGTATTGGGCTCAGTCCGGGTAAAACCTATCTCAATGCTGTTAATCTCCACGGAACTAATCTAACCATCAATGGCGTTGGTTTCGAAGCCAGTTACGATGGCAATCCGTTCGGATCAACATGGTCGTTCAGCAACGAGTTGTCTGTTATAGTTGGTGGAGCTGCAAATAATATCACTGGCCAGCTTGGTTTGTTGGTCAACGATTTCATATATGGAGGTAATCCCGGGTGGATGACCCTCAGTAACCTGACGGCGGGGCAGACTTATATTCTTTCGTTTTATAACAGGTCATACGAGGCGGCTGGTTCGGGCGTGCGTGTGCAGACGGTCCTTTCCTCGAGTGGTGCGTCTACTGTCTTTGATGAGAATATCGGAGCTTCCGGGGCAGGTGAGGGAACGGTCCTTCGTTATACTTTTGTTGCTACCGGCCTCACGGAATCGGTGATGTTTTCTCCAAACAGCAGCGGGACCATGCACTTGTATGGTTTCAGTACTGAGCAGGTATTCAACAAAACATGGGCAGGGGGGAGCGACTGGGCCGGATCTTCATGGGTTCCTGCCGGCGCACCGGACGGGGTCGGATCCAATGCTTCTTTTACAGCGGCGGCAATAAGTGCTCCAACCACGATTGTGCTTTCCGCGGCAACCACGCTCGGTCACCTGCAGTTCGAGGGACTCAATGCCTACACTATTTCCGGAGGCGGCAACACGCTGACCATACAGGCTGATACAGGGGGCGTGGCCGTACTTATCGTGAGTAATGGTACCCATTTCATTTCGGCCCCGGTAGTGTTGAACAGTCCTGTGAATAAGTTTGGCGATGGTACTCTGGTGATTTCCAGCAATATCACCGGTTCGGGGAAGGGCTTGTATATCGACAGCGGAGTGCTGTTGCTTGGCGGTTCCAGCAGTTATCCTGGCGGGATTGTCAACGACGGTATGCTTGTCATTTCGAATTCAAGCGTGCAGGTCATAAGCAATAACATAAGCGGATCTGGTTTGTTGGTAAAGCAGGGCGCTGGCATGCTCACTTTGTCGGGTACCAATACCTGTCACGGTTCTCTGGACATAAGTGACGGAACATTGGTGATCAGTAATATAGGGACGACATGTTATGGTGGTTTTTCAGGCTCCGGCCCGCTTATAAAAAGGGGTTCCGGCACAATGTTTATTCTCGGGACCAACAACAACAGCGGTGACATCTTTCTTATGGAAGGAAAGATCAAAATGGGTGGAGGAACTGTTTGTGTTTCCAATTACAGTTTTGAGGTACACGATGTTTTGACGAACGGGAGTTACCAATACAAGCCGACCGGCGCAAGCTGGAGTTTCCCTTCCGGTTCGGGCATTAATTCCAACACAGGCCCGTTTTACACGCCTGTTGCGCCGGACGGAGTTGCCGGCGGATTCATCCAGGGGAGTGGTGTCATTTCGCAGTCGGTAAATGTTGTTACGGACGGCTATTACAATGTTTCCTTTATGGGGGTGGGGCGTGGTGGCACCCTTGGCCCGGATGGACTGGTTGTCCAGGTGGACAGTGTCACCGTGGGCTACTGGGGCGAAAGCCAACTCATCCAGTCCGCGTGGCAGAATTACACTGCCCGTGTTTACCTGGCGGCTGGCAATCACAACCTGGCTTTCCTCGGAAGCAACAGGTATGGGGGCGACCGTTCATCATGTATTGATGCCGTGGAGATAACGTCACCATGCGGTTTCATGTCCGGCAAAAGTATCCTTAAGATTTCCAGTGGAGCTGCGTTTGATCCCGGTGGTTCGACGCAGAATGTAAAGCGGCTGTTTTTTGACGGCCACTGGCAGTATCACGGTACTTACGGCGCCACGGGAAGCGGCGCCATGTTCACGAATGACATATATTTTACAGGTGGCGGAATGGTCAATGTCTTGCTGGATCCTGAAGGTTTCATCTTCATGATCCGGTGATTCGGCTGGGAATTATTGACCGCTTGGCAGGGATGAGCCGATACGCCATATCGAATGATGTGGCCGGCTCATCCTGTTATTCCTTATTTCTTCTCTCCAGGGGCAGGCAAAGTTGCTTTTACTTTCTCCCAGTCGGGGTTGAGGGTTGCTTCGCGGATTGTGAAGTTTCGGAAATCCACACTCTGGCCTGCAACGGTCAATCCGGGTGCCACGCGTTCTTTCTTCAGGAAGTCATCGCTTCCCCATGCAACGAGGTCATCAACCTGGCCAAGCACAGTGTTGCCAATCATTTCCATCCTGACCTTGTGCCATGTACCTTTTGCGAACTGCGCTGGGAAACGGCCGAAGATAGCAGCCCTGGCAGGGCCATCCTTGTCGTAGTCGTCACGCAGAATAGTGACTGAATTGATTGAAATGGAAATACGTGCCATATGTCCCTTGGGTGCATTTATGGAAAGACTGGTACCCTTACCACCTTCGAACTTGAACTCGTATTCAATAATAAAATCCGGAAGTTTGTTTGGCAGACGTGTTACAGCGCCATGTTTATCCTCGGGCTTTTCTGACCCCCTCCAAACGCCTTCTATAAGTTCCCACTTGCCCTTTGCCGCTTTCCATGGATCGTCAGGGACAGCATCCAGCTTGCTTTCGAATATGATCTTGCCTGGAATTGCAAGGAGCGGCTTTTCTTCTGCATTAACGGTTATAGTTAGACCAAGAGCAAACAACGTAAACATGGCATATTTCATAATTACTCCTTTCTTTTGATAACGGTTGTGCGTGTTGCAATATTGTGTCCAAAGGTGTTTTTCTTCTAAATGTTATTGCAGGACGACCGAGCCGGTCGTCCCTTCTACCAAGTGGTAATACGGTAGGGATGAGCCGATGCGCCATATCGAATGATGTGGCCAACTCATCCTCTTTAATCATTCGACGCAGCCGGATTTTATCCAAAAGGTTTTTGGTGTATAGGCTCTTGGCTGATGAAAGTTCAGAATCTTAATTTTTAAGGGCAGACCCCTTGGCTTTCGTTCTACGAGCGTCTAAGGAGGAAATTTCTTTGTTCGACTCAACGCCTGACACTAAAAAACTTAAGAAACCCCGGGGTGCTTGGGTGTGTGAGGTTGTGTTTCATTTTTCCTGCTCCTTTGCAACTTGAGCAATAATGAAATTAATCATCTGCGCGTGCCTCACTGCGGGTGCGCCGGGATAGACGAGTTCGCAGGAGACGCCGGCCTGCTGGCAGCGCTCCAGGAGCTTCTGGCCGAAGTTGGCTGTGTGCGTGGGATCCTTCTGCGGCTGCGCGAGAGCGGGTGCTTCGCGGTAACTCAGCCAGACGGGTGGATCATCGTGTGAGACGAGTGCATAGGGCGAGTATTCGTTGATTAACGGTTGCAGTTTGTCGCGGCACGACAGGAAGCGATCGAAGTCCGTATCGAACTCGCCAGCTTCCGCGACAGAAGGTTGACCCTTGAAGATGCCAAAGGCGTGACCGCCGTAATGGCTGTTCGGCGTCCACTCACGCATCAGCAACGGATCGAGCGTTGTCTGCGCATTGCTCACGGCGGCGGCGAGCAAACGCGTGGACTCACGGGCAACGGGATTGCTGCTCGCGGGGTCGGCGAGATCATCATGATAGGTGAGCCACAGGCTTGTACAGGCGCCGGCGCTGTTGCCGGAGGCGACGATCCGCGTCTTGTCGATGTTCCACTCGCCGGCTTTTGAACGTACGAACTGCAACGCACGGGCGGCGTCGAGCATCGGACCCTTTACCGGAGGGGTGATACCATCGGCCATTGCCTCGCTGATGAAGCGGTACTCAACACTCACTACCGAAATGCCCGCTGACAGCAGCGGTTTCAACATCCCGCTCAAGCCGCCGATCCGTGTCCCACCGGTCCAGCCGCCGCCGTGGACAAAAAACAAAAGCGGTGAAGCCTTGGCACTGTCCGCTTTCCAGAAATCCAGTACCTGCTTCGGATGCGTACCGTAGGGTACATCCGCGAATGTTGGCGGTGGTGGTTGCACCGCTTGTGCGCCTTTGATTTTAGGAATGGAAGCGTTGGTGTGACTGGGTCGGAGATTCATCTCGACGTGCTTCAGATCCATGACCTGTGTGCCGGGTATAGTAAGGGCTTCCAGCGTGAGCTTAGCAGGACCTTTCGGCAATTTGAGCGTGCCCAACTTCAACGTGGCCCAGTCGCGGTTGCGATATTTGCTCTTGCCGGCTTCATCGCGGTGCGGGAGCGGAATTTCCTTTGCTTCTGCGGCTGGAACAACGGCCTCAACGGCCACATCGCCGACGCCTGCTCGGATACGCGATCCCTTGTCGGCAGTCGGACAGCCATAAGCGATCTCGATCTCATAATCGCCGGCCTGTGCGATCTCGATTTCATACCATACTTTCGCCTGACTATCAGTCCAGCCGGTGAGCCAGTCGTTGGCGAACCCCGGTCCGCAGGCAAAGCGCAGCGGCTTGTCGAAGAAGGCCTGCGGAACATGCAGTTCGACGGGGTTGTGCTCGGCATAGCCGACCGGCAACGGGAAACGCTTTAAGCCCTCACGCGAGATGTCGGCGAACCATGTGTCATATTGCGCACTGAGCCGTTGCACGATGTCGGGATACTCTTTCGCGATGTTGGTGCTCTCTCCAGGATCACTCTCCATGTCGTAGAGCTGCCACGCGGTGGCGCTGGCGTCGTTAGCCTTCGCGCTGGAGCCGCCAGAGGGGCCTTTGATTTCGCGCACGAGTCGATATTTCTGCGTACGCACGGCACCCGGATACTTGTTCGCCTCATCGATGGGATTATGTGTAAAGAGTATGCGTTCAGACCACAACCTGCTGTCGGACTTTTCCAACAAAGGCCGCAGAGTGACGCCATCTATCTCGAGACCGTCGGGTGCTTTCACACCGCAAAGGTCGAGCAGCGTCGGATAAAGATCAATGTGCGAGACGATGGACTTTACCACGTGAGGCGTCCATTTCGCCGCAGGCCAGCGCATGAAGAGCGGTACGCGCATGCCGCCTTCGTGCATGCTGGTTTTCCCACCGCGCATTCCGGCGTTGTAAATCTTCACGCCCGCGGTGCCGCCATTGTCGGTGAGGAACAGGACAATCGTGTTGTCTGCGAGATGCTCGGTATCGAGATGTGCGAGCAGCCGGCCAACGTTGTCATCAAGGTTTTCACACATACCATAGAAAGCTGCTACGACGTCGTCGAAACCCTTCACCTTGAACTTGTCAAAATACCTATTCGGTACCTGGTAGGGCGAATGTGGCGCGTTGTAGGCGAGGTAGCAGAAGAACGACGCGGCCTTGTTCGCAGAAATGAACTTCATCGCCTCGTCCGTGAGCACGTCGGTAATGTAGCCCTTCGTCGCCTCGTGCTTCGCGCCGCGCAGCAACACCGCGTTGAAGTAGTTGTTCCAATGGCCGTTGTTGAAGCCGAAGAACTCGTCAAATCCCTGTCCCTGCGGCGTGAAGGGATACTGCTCGCCATTGTGCCACTTCCCGATGCATGCCGAGCGATAACCTGCGCCGTGCAACGCTTCGGCAATCGTTACCTCCGAGGACCGCATTGCCTCGCGGTTGTGCGTGACGCCGTGGCAACCAGTGCGCAAGGGCCACCGCCCCGTCAGCAAGGCCGCCCGGGTCGGCGCACAGAAGGAGTTCACGTAGAAGCGGTCGAACCGCACACCCGTCTCGGCGAGCTTGTCGGTATGCGGTGTCTGGAGATGCGGATTGCCGTGGATTGAGAAATCACCGTAGCCCTGATCGTCGGTGACGATGAGTAGAATGTTGGGCTTCTTCGCCAGAGAATCTGCGGCTTTCAACGCGCCCAGTGGTACAATTAGCAGAGCGGCTAAAATTGCAAATATATTCATGGTGTGTATTCCTTTCGTTTTTCAACGAATCCAAATGCCTTTCCCCTCCCCACCGCACGGCGTGGTTTTCGGGCAATCGGCATTAACCATTGTCAACAGGACAAATGCACAGCCGGCAATGTTGATGCGGATTAGGATAGATTTATACATTCCTATTTACCGGAGATTTTCTTGCCGAGCAGGAAGAATTTACGCTCCGGATACCAGAGTACCGGCACACCATTGCGAACCGTAAAGCTGGAATACAGGGCCAGATCCATACGTCCCTTTGTCCCCGGCTTTCCAAGCGAAACCCCGTCATGATCGAAAAAGAATTCCGGTTCGTTAAACCAGACCGGCTGGTCTGCGCCTGGTTTGAATGTGCCGCGCACTATATGGATCGGGCGTCGGTGGGAGCCTGTGTCAGTTGGGCCGAAGTTCTTGTAGTGTCCATCGTGGTTGTGAATAAAAAGAACGTAATGTCCGCTGCCTGCCGTGTTGCCGCCAACATCATACATGGGGCAGGGAGAGAGCGGATGCAGTAACGGTGTACCGCCATCTTTCCTGAGTAACGGCCGTGGCTGGGTCCATGTCTCGCCGATGTCCGCACTGATACTCCAGTAGGGACTTCCGGAAGCAGTACGCATTGTACAGAAGAGCCGACCGTCAGGCAGTTTTACGACTGTTGGTTCCTGGCAGGCGCTGACTTCGGGATGACCCGGGAATGGAACGGAGAGTGCCTTTTCATTTGCCGCAAACCAGCTGATCTTGATATCTTTTACTGCAGGATTGTCATCAATGTTCTCAAAGCGCATGAATTCCACGCGTGAATCGGCTGATATCCATGACTTTGTTGGATTCTTGGTGACGGCGAAGCTTGTCCAGCGCGTGATTCCTGCAAAATATTTTCCATCCTTGCCGAGCCGAAGAGGCTTTTGCCAGCAGAGTATACTCGGGGGAAATGTCTGGTCTGGATTGTCACGGATGCTGCGGGGAATTTGAATATTTTCCGGGGCAGACCACGTTTTTCCATTGTCGTCACTGAAAATGCCATTCAACCAGCCATTATGGTGTGGGAAGTTATCGACCTTTCCGACATGTTGGCTGTACAAGACATAGATGCGACCGGACTTGGTAACGAGCGGGTAGGCCCAGCTTGCCATGTGGCCGTCGCCGGGTTTCTTCGGGCCTGCAATGATGCGCGGCTTGCTCCATGTTTTGCCTTCATCGGTGCTCTGTACGAAGACTATATGCTGATCTGGCTGGCCCTCGGCAGAGCTCTGGGTCCAGACAGCCATAAGCGATCCGTCCGGTCCGTCGAATACCAGGAAGTGTTCGTTGCCGGTATCATTCACGCCTGTATCGGTGACTTCCGGAACAAAGACGACAAAGTCCGGCTTGGTGATGTTCAGCTGGGTCGGAATCCGTGCTTTCAAATCCGCCGGAGTGGCAATGTAATTAGGATCGTCCTTTGGTGATGGCTTTGCCTTGTCGGCGGCATAAGCCGTGAGTTCTGAAAGAATCAATAGTGCTGATAACCATACTGTGAGCTTTCTCATTTTTATTCTCCTTTTACCGTGATTGTATCCAGTTTAAGACGAACGTCGCTTGCGCGCGACATGCCCATTGGCCATTCAGGTGCAACGTAAAGTCCTCCAAAGCATATCTTCCGCAGCAGCTGTTTTTTGAAAAATTGCGGATTTGATTTATTGATTCTAACATTGAAATCGTCGCGCGTTATTTCAAGTTCAACGTGATTCCATTCCTTCATCTTGAAAGGCGCAATCTCGACCCACCTGTTGGAGCCGGCATTAACTTGGAAGAGGTCCGTCTTCCTGGTTTCATCATAGAAAGCGCGTAACGTTGTTCCCTGGCGGGTTTTTCCGCCAAGTGTAAGGATCGGCCAGTCACCGCCATTGTAGCGATTAATGTTTACGTCGAAGCTGAGAAAGATCCTGGTGCTTTTTATGAGTTCTTCTGTCAGGACCAGGCCGAGACTGGTTTGTCGCTGGCCGAAGCGGGCGATGCTGTTATCGATAACAAGTCCAGGCCGTCCGCCGCGCGGAAGAAGGAATGGGCTTGAAAAATCAGGCAGCGGTTCTATCACACTGCTGTGCATGCCTCCTGCAAAAGTATAGGCGACATACAGTTTGTCGTTGTCGATAAAACCATTTGGGTAATAAGCGGTGCCGCCCTGCGGTTGAATTACCGGGCCTGGCAACAGCAGGTCAGGATCGCATGTTGGTGTACAATACAATGAAAGGAAATATCGGTCGTGGCTGATTCGATCCGGAATCCGGACATTGTTGTCATTCATAACCATCAGCAGGCTGTCAGGTGAGTTCACGCCGGATACGGCAAAATTGCGCGAACAGATTGTGTCGAGTTCAACCGTGCGGGCCTTTGTCCAGGTCCGGCCATGATCACTGCTGGTTGAATAAAGCAGCATGCGATGCGGTTTTTCCATGCGTTCCGGGTTGTCTTGTGCCGTGGAGTTGCGAATGAGCAGCCCGATTTTACCGTCAGCCTGTTCGAAGAGCATGGGTTCCCACAGCGTCACGAGTTCACCGCCGAATTCTTCTGGTTTTTCGCCGATCTTTGACCATGGCAGCGCTTCGATCGGTTCGCTCCACTGCCATGCCTTGCCGCCATCGGTGCTAAAAATCACACCCGCGTATTGTGTGTGGCCGACAATGCATTTCTGTTCGACTATCGGCAGGCTACATGGAAACATCATTACGTCTTTGCTGGTAAGCAGACCATGATTTGTTGGGAAACCAACGACTTGGCCGGATAGAGACTTCGGGGCAGTCGGCACTTCGCGGTTGGACCACTTCAGGCCGTCTGTCGAGGTGGCAATATAGGTCTTACGCGCATTATAATCGCACCAAGCGCAGAAAAGTATCTTGTCGTGGTAATTAATGAAGTCCGGCTGCCACTGGTTGTCGGTTTCAACCGGGTTTTCCGCGTTGGCGTCACGCGTGAACATTCTTACAGGTATAGACCAGTGTTCGAAATCGTCACTTACACTCAGGAAGTTGAACTGACCGGGGACGTCTTCGCCACGGGATTGATTGGCGTTCCAGGTGGCAAAGAATCGGCCTTTGAATTTGACGATGTCGACATCGTGATTGTATTTTAGGACCGGTTTTGCGCCAGGGTGATAAAAGTAGATATCGTTGTGCTTAACGGTCGGGGCGTATATGGGTAACTGTCTGCCATTGCCGTTTGCTGTACAGCGTGCGGGTTTGATTGTGGTTGAGCATCCGCTGGTACAGATTCCAGCGGTAGCAATGGCTGATACTGTCATGAAATTTCTTCGTGATATATGCTGGTTCATGTTCCCCCTTTTTTTAAATATTGAATTTCCTATGCTGAATGGTAGGGATGAGCGGCTCGCTCATCCTGCTTTCGGACAACCCGGCGGGTTGTCCCTACCTTTGTTAATCAACCCGTGCCAGCAGTTCGTATCGTCCGGCGATGAAATTGCGAATGTTCTCCAGACATGAGACGGCCATCCGGTTATTTGCCTCCCGTGTGTTTGATCCTATGTGCGGCGTAAGCAGTACATTCTCCATTTGGCGCAAATCCTTGCCGGGTTGTATGGGCTGGTACGGCTCGGTTTCGAAAACGTCAAGGGCGGCTCCCTCCAGTTTGCCTGAAGACAGTGCGTCGTGGAGTGCAATCTCGTCAATAATCTCGCCACGTGCTGTATTGATCAGAAATGCGCCAGGTTTCATCAATTCCAATCTTGCCTTGTTTACAAAGTGCCGTGTGCTTTGGAGGGATGGCAGGTGAATGCTTACGATGTCAGCCTGGCGGAAGACCTGCTCACTATCGGATGTGTAAAGAGCAAGCCCGTGTTCGGACAGGAATTTTGTCTGATTTTCTTTTGTTTCGGGCAGTGGACGTGAATCGGCGGCGATGACTCTCATTCCGAACCCGAAATGTGCGATTGCAGCCACCCGTTTTCCTATATTTCCAAAACCAATGATTCCGAGAGTCTTCCCCTGTAGTTCAATGCCGGTTTGTCCGACAAACCGGCCGGTGCGAATCTGCGAATCAAGGCTGTTTACATGCCGGGCAAGGCTGCCCATAAGGAAGATTGCATGTTCGGCGACGCTGGTGTCCAGTGTGCCGGGCGTATTGGTGACAATGATGTTGTATTTCCGGGCAAGTGCTTTATCGATACCGTTGTGGCCGACACCAAAACGCGCAATTAGCGCCCCTTTTGCTTTGCCAAGAGATTCGTAAATATCTTTGCGATAAGGGTCAGGACCTGCGACTACAACCCGTATACGGCGTGCTGCAATTATTCCGGCGAGAATCTTTTCTTCCGCCGGGGCGGACTCGCAGTTGAATCCATCTGCTGTCTGAAAGACAGCCTTTGCTTTGTCGAATTCCGGTTGCGTTACAAGTATGGTCTCGACCATTTGTTAATTACCTTTTCTAGCTTTCAGAACATTCTGGCATCCTTCGCGGATGAAGAGGGTGTCGATTCCCCCTGCTATGAATCTGAATCCCTGGTCGATCCTTTTGCGGACGCTTTCCGGATCAGCCTGGACCAGATGTATTCCTGCCACCACGTTCTGGCGTTTGCATGCGTCCAGAATCTGTTGCTGTGCGGCCAGTACATCAGGGTGATAAAGCTGGCCGGGCAGTCCCATCGAAGCCGAAAGGTCGTACGGTCCGATGAGTGCGGCATCGATGCCGGGTGTGGCAAGAATTGCATCTGCATTTTTCGCGGCAATGATGTGTTCAAGCATTACAACGACTATTACTTCTCTGTTATGATTGGCGTAGTAATCGGGGAAATTGCTGCCGTATCCTGTGGCCCTGCACAGGGCGGCGCCGCGTACGCCTTCAGGCGGATATTTTGCAATGGCAACAGACTGGGCGGCTTCTGCAGGTGTGTTTACTGATGGGACAATGATTCCTGCTGCGCCCATGTCCAGCACCTGTTTTGCAAGGACCAGGTCGCAGGAGGGGAGCCGCGCGAGAAGATCGCAACCGCTTCCCTTTGCTGCCAGGGCGAGCTTGTAAAATGTATCCACGTTGATGGACGTGTGTTCCATGTCCACGCTGATAAAATCAAAACCCTCGTGCGCGATAATTTCTGCGACTGCGGGGTTTCCGATCATCAGCCAGGTTCCAAGTGCCAGTTCTTTTTTCTTCAGTTTCTCTTTTGTATTGCTCATTTTCTTCTCGACCTTCCTTAGTTGTTAAACGAAAGCGGGTATTTGCCGAATTCTTTGCATGCCTTAACCATTGCCACCAGATTTTGCGGACTGCATGACGCATGAATGCTGTTCGACGATGCCAGGATGTAACCGCCGCCGGGTGCGGCATCTGCTATTGCCTGGCGAACTGCCTGTCGCACGGCTTCCGCTGTCCCGTGCGGAAGCAGGTGCGCGCAATCAATGTTGCCGGTGAGGCAGACCTTGTTCCCGACAAGCTGTTTGACCTTCTTAAGCTCCATGCCGGCCACTGGTTCAATTGGATTGATCCCGTCCGGTTCGGCTGAAATGATCATATCCAGCAGGGGATATAGATTTCCGTCAGAGTGCTTGATGCACAACGCGCCTTCTGCATGGATCATATCTATCATCTGTTTCAGTGGTGGTAGAAGGAATTCTCTGAAAAGGTCCGGGCTCATAAGGGGGCCATTGTTGCCGGCGTAGTCGTCTCCTAGGATTATGATTTCAGCGCCTGCCCGGATTGCGTTGCGGACTATCTGCATATTGCAGCGGAGAACCTTGTCCATTACCACTGTGACCAGTTCAGGTTCAACCAGCAGGTTAGCCAGTATGTTGTCCAGTCCCATCAGGTAGGCCGACCACATGAAAGCGGCGCGATGATGGAAGCAGATTGCCCTCCTGCCCTTGTAACGTTCGACCAGTTCCGGCAGTTTTCCCAACCGGTATTTTGCATCAGGATCTGGTGGATTATATGCTTTCGCATCTTCAATTGTGGAAATCGGTCCATGGAGAGGGTGGGCTATGGCCTGTTCGCCGGGAATGTAGGATATTCCCCATTCGTCCACATACGAGCCGTCAGGGTTGTTTTTGACAGTTTCAAAGCGAGCCCCGCAGCCGACGTTGTCCATGTCAAGCCGGTCCATGCAGTCGGCCACATCCTTGCAGCCAGGAACTGCGGCCTTAGCGACTTTTTCATCGATAAGGAATTCCATGACTGGTACACGGTCAGGCTGACCAAGTTTCAGGGCAGTTTTTGCTCTTTCAGTCGAATTCATTGTTCAGTTCCGGATTTATTCGAAAATTCTTTTACGTGGATCTATAAAGCCCCAGCACACTGCGCCCATGAGGAACAGGCCGCCCATGACATATAGAGGTATATTCCACTCGCCGAATTGGCCAAGCAGCCATGTCACCATGATTGGGCTGAATACTGAGCTAAGCGCTCCGGATGTATTCATTGCAGCGCTTATAACGCCGGCGTGGTTGCCTCCTATATCGAGGCAAGTACTCCAGGAGGCTCCGAGAGTAAACATGCTGGCCGCCACCGCCACCGCGATAAGCGTTGCAGCAAGCTGAGGTTGAGAGACGATGCCGGCCATGATCATTGCACTGCCTGCAAGCACATATGCAACTGCGCCGACAGCACAGCGCCCGATACGTATTCCGAACCGTCGCGTAACAACGTCGGTCGTAACTCCGCCGAAGAGATCTCCGACAACGCTGAGTATTAACGGCAGGCCGGCAAACAAGCCGAGCTGCATCGCATCGAAACTGTGCTTTTCCTTGAGGTATGTTGGCAGCCATGTGATGCAGAAATAGAAGGCGAAGCTATTTGGGAAATACATCAGGCAGAGCGGAAGGGTGTTCCGGTGTGTAAGCAGCTTTTTCCAGTAGTCCCATCCTTCATGCTTCTGA
>MHBM01000205.1:0-1713 GCA_001804885.1 Lentisphaerae bacterium RIFOXYA12_FULL_48_11 | reverse complement strand
CGCTTGTTATAAGCTGCAGTTCAGCCTCGTTAACCTGGCTGTGCTCCGAAGGATCGTTGCGGAACCATAGGAACCATACGGCTGCCCAGACGAGTCCGGTAAGCCCGAAAAGTACGAACACAGTACGCCACTGCATGTGGACTGTCTGTGTAAGCCACACCACGAGCATAGGTGTCAGGCCGCCGGCAAGGTGTGCACCACTGAAGAATACACCCTGTATGGTTCCGCGCTCGGATTTCGGGATCCACCGTGAAAATGTCCGGGCTACTGAAGGCCATGCTCCTGCTTCACCAGCGCCGAATAGAAACCTTGTTATAAGCATGGATACAAAATTGAAAGCTGCAGCAGTTGCCATTGTAAAGGCTGACCACCAGACGACAATCCGTGTCAGAACATGACGTGTACCGCGACGGTCAGCCCACCAGGCCGTTGGAATTTCAAAAAGTGCGTAGGCCAGGGCGAATGCGCTGTAAATCCAGCTCATCTGTTCTTTTGTCAAAGACAGGTCCTTCATTATATTTGGTGCAAGAGTTGCGATACATGCACGGTCAAGATATGTGACCATTGCCAGCAGTACTGCCATTGTAACGACAATGTACCTTGTGTGTGTAGATCTTCCTGTTGTGGTTGTCCTGCCAGATCCCATTATCATGATTATGTGTCCTTAATTAAATTGGACTGGAAGTTGCCTACCGCTTCGCTTGTGCGGAGCGCCCGGTTATAAATTCGCAACGACTTGACGGAACCTTTAAGTGCTGTGGCAATCCGGATGGAAGATGTTCCATTCGGCGTACGAAGGTTCGCGCTGAACCGTCCCCAGCCGAACTGGCGTTTGTCTCCTCCATCACAGAGTATGCCATCTACAATGAATGTTATGACTTTCGGTCCGCCGTCGACTATTACAGTTACTTGATGGGTTTTTCCAGCCTGAACAGATCCTTTGTCACAATCCCAGCTGGTTTCACTGCGTCCGTCATTCATTGTCAGCTTGATCGTGCCTGTATCGGTAGTTGAGAGAAGTATACCCTTGCCGGTTTCATCACGGCTATCAAGAATCGCCTGGCCTGCGTCAAGTGTGTCAAGTTGAATGACGATATCGATGCTGAATCCTGTGCGCATGTCCTTGCAGCCATGATCCGGGCGTGAATTGTCTCGCTTGTTGAAATCGGATAATTTCGGCATGACAGCCTCGCGGGGCATTGGTTTGTCTTTAGGCAGGTTCAGGACAAGGCTGTTGGTTGCGATGGTTTTAATATCCCACTGGTTGAACAGGCCGTCTAGCAGTGTGCTGGATATTTCGTGAGTACGTCCGATATTCTTTTGTGTTTCAGTGACGAAGAATTTGCCGTTATCCTCGACGAGATCGGGATAACTCATTCGGATATAAGGGTCGTCATCATATAGAAGAATTTCAGGCTGTGACCAGTGGATGACCTTGCCCTGAGGCGTCTCGCGCTCTATTCCTGCACAGAGCCATGCCGGATTACGATCATCATAGGGGCTGCGTCCGTCTTTGCCGTTGGCTCCAAGCTCACCCACGAAGCGACCGCCATGATTATGGAACCAGTACAGGAATTTTCCGTTGGAGCATTTCCACACGAAATTGGCTGCGCGCGGATGTTTAATAAGACGGCCGCCCGGCGTGTAACTCGCATAAACAGGTGTTGTCCATGTGTGACCACCGTTGCGGCTGTAGGAGCAAGTTGGCCAGCC
>MHBM01000204.1 GCA_001804885.1 Lentisphaerae bacterium RIFOXYA12_FULL_48_11 | reverse complement strand
TGGCCAAGAGCCACAAGTTCGGGCTGCCGATCATTTTCCTGATCATCAATAACCATTACGGAATGACGGGCAGGGCTGACAACGAAGTGGCTGGTCTTGAGTTTCTTGCGAAAAGGGCATCCGGATTTTCCGACAGCAACATGAATGCCGAGGTAGTGAATGGGATGGATGTGCTGGCGGTGCATGATGCGGTAAGACGTGCGGCGGAAGGCTGTCGTAAAGGGAAAGGGCCGTACCTTCTGGAAGTTGATACCTATCGTTACTATGGTCATTCCCTCAGCGATCCGCGCGTGGAATACAGGACCAAGGAAGAAGAAGCTGCGTGGAAAGCGTCCGATGCAATTACGTTGTACGAAAAGCAGGTCCTTGATGCAAAGGTTCTGAGTAAGAAGCAGGTTGAAGAACTCAAGCAGAAAGTGATCGACAGGAATGCCAAGGCGGCGGCCCGTGCGGCGAATTCGGCAGATCCTGTTCCTGAAGACGTTATCAAATACATGTATACGGATACCTCTGCGGACAAGGTGCCGGATAAATACAGTAAGTTTCAGATTGTCAAGCAGGCCTGTGAATTCAAGCGTACGGACGGCATGCTGACGTATCGCGATGCAATCAAGGAAGGGCTTTACGAGGAAATGATGCGCGACAGCCGCGTGATCTTTTATGGCGAAGATGTGGCGGAGTACGGCGGAGCTTTCAAGCTGTCAAAGGGATTGCTGGAAGCGTTCGGACGCGATCGCGTGTTTAACAGCCCGATTTCAGAGGCGGCGATATGTGGTACGGCTGTTGGTGCGTCGATGGTTGGGTTGAGACCTGTGGTAGAGCTGATGTACATGGATTTTGCTCTGATGGCGTCTGACCAGATCAGCAACCAGGCGGCGAAATGGCATTACATGTCTGGCGCCAAGGCTGAGATTGCGATGGTTATCCGCGCGTCAGTGGGCGGCGGCAAGGGATATGGCGGACAGCATTCCCAGACGCTGGAAACGATATTTGCGCATATACCGGGATTGTATGTGGTCTATCCTTCGACCCCTTACGATGCCAAGGGTATGATCAAGACGGCGATAAGGGATAATAATCCAATCATGTTCGTGGAATCGCAGCTTCTTTATGGAGTGAAGGGTGTTGTTCCACAGGAAGAATACCTGATCCCGTTTGGCAAGGCTGATGTGAAACGTGCCGGCAAAGACCTTACAATAGTGGCGTGGGGGCCGGCGGTAGCGGACTCATTGAAAGCGGCGGATGCGATTGAGGCGGAAATGAAGAAGAGCGTGGAAGTCATTGATCTGCGTTCAATTGTTCCCCTTGATGTTGAGACTGTGCTTGAGTCTGTCAAGAAGACAGGCCGCTGTGTAGTGGCGAGCCAGTGTATCAGCATGGCGAGCTTTACCGGTGAGGTTGCTTCAACCATTATGGAACAGGCGTTTGATTATCTCGACGCCCCGGTTGTAAGGGTTGGTGCCAAGAACGGAATTGCACCGCAGTCGCACATTCTCGAAGCGGCGTTTTTACCCAACGCGAAAGATATCGCAAACGCTGCTAAATTGATTCTCTAACTCGAGGGATTAAACATGGCACAGGTATTGATATTACCCAAACTCGGGCAGACGATGGAAGAAGGTGCCATTGTCAAATGGCACAAAAAGGAAGGCGACCCAGTCAAGAAGGGAGATATCGTCTTTGAAATAGAAACGGACAAGGCGGCTCTTGAAGTTGAAAGTTTCTTCGAAGGCACTCTTCTCAAGATATTGATAAAGGAAGGCATAACCGTACCGGTAAATACGCCGGTCGGATATGTTGGACAGCCTGGCGAAAAGCTTCCTGATGCGCCGCCGCCAGTTGCGCCTGCAGCAAAACCAGAGGCGCCGAAGGCGTCAGCTCCGGCAAAGGTTGAGGTGTCGAGACAGGCGACGGAACAGCCTGCGGCATCTCGTGCTGTCAAGCCGGCTCTTGTTGAAATGCCCAAGGCGGGACCATCGCGTCTATTTATTTCGCCAAGGGCAAAAGCGCTTGCGAAGAAGCGTGTAATTGATTCTGCCAATATCAGGGGTAGTGGACCTGATGGCAGGATTATCGAGGCTGATGTCCTGGCATATCTGGAAAAGAATGGTTACAGCCAGTTGAGAATCTCGCCTGCGGCCAAAAATCTTGCGGCCAAAGAAGGGCTGGACATTCTCAGGATCAAGGGAACCGGAGATGCCGGCAGGATCATGGTGCATGACGTTCAGAGGGGTATTGCCGAAAAGCCCAAGACAATGTCTAAAATGCGTCAGGTGATAGCCAGGCGGCTTACGGAAAGCTTTACAGGCACTCCGCACTTCTTTGTGACTGTCAGCGTGGATATGACTAAGCTGCTGGCTTTCAGAAAGGAACTTAAGGACCGTGGCAGTGAGTTTACTATCACGGACTTCATCCTGGAGGCTGTTGTGCTGTCTCTGCAGGAAATGCCGGTTATGAACAGTGTAACGGATGGCACGACTGTCAGGTGGCATGGAACTGTTGACCTTGGCGTTGCAGTAGGGCTTGAAGAAGGGCTGGTTGTTCCTGTCATCAAGAACGCAGATTCCCTGAGTCTGAAAGAATTACACGACTCGGCTGGAATCCTTGCGGTAAAGGCGCGTGACGGAAAATTGCTGCCCGACGAAATGACCGGGAGTACATTCACTGTTTCCAATCTCGGCATGTTCAAGGTTGAGGAATTCACGGCCATTATCAATCCCGGGGAGGCAGGTATCCTGGCTATCGGCAGTACGATGCCATGTGTCGTGCCGGTGAACGGAAAGGTCGAGATTCGTTCGATGATGAAAATTACGCTGTCTTCGGATCATCGGGTTGTTGATGGGATGAAGGCCGCTTTGTTTGTTAATGCTGTAAAAGATAAACTTGAGGATATTGAGCTATGGAAAAGTTTGACGTAACAGTTATAGGCGGCGGGCCTGGTGGTTATCCGGCGGCAATTCGTGCGGCGCAGCTTGGCGCTTCGGTTGCACTGGTAGAAAAAGAGGAACTTGGCGGAACGTGCCTCAACTGGGGATGTATTCCGACAAAAACGCTGATAGCCTCTTCTGAGTTATTCCACAAGATGACTCATTCGGCTGGAATAGGGCTTTCCGCTGGGAATGCCAGTTTTGATTATTCGGCAATGTCGAAGCGCAAGGATGATGTTGTCGGGAAGCTGAGGGGCGGCGTTGGAATGCTCCTGAAAGCTAATGGAATCAAGATTTTCAACGGGACGGCTTCATTTGCAGGCAGGAACAGGATTACGGTTGCCGGTGATGACGGTAAAGAAGCTGCTGTGATTGAAACTGGTGCAACGATAATTGCCTCTGGATCGGAGTCCACTGTTCCTGGGTTTATACCCAAGAGCGACCGCATAGTTGAGAGCAAGGCTTTCCTTAATCTCAAGAAACTTCCTTCGAGCCTGATCGTGCTTGGTGGTGGGGTGATTGGTTGCGAGTTTGCCTGCATGGCAGCCCAGCTCGGGTGCAAGGTAACAGTGGTCGAGATGCTTGAGGACATCCTTATCATCCTGGATGCTGATGTCAGGCGTGAACTGCGCAGCAATATGGAGAAGAGTCTTGGTATCCGCGTGCTGACTGGAAAGCCCATGGAAAAGATTGTGGCGGGGAAGAGTTCTGTCAGTGGCATGGTCGGTGATGAGAAGGTTGAAGCCGAGATGATGATTGTTGCAATTGGCCGGCGTCCTGTGACAAAGGGGTTGGGGTTGGATAAGGTCGGTATTGAGACAAACAAGGCCGGGTTCATTCCTGTTGACGACTATTGCCGCACTTCTGTTGCCACGATATATGCGATTGGCGATGTGAACGGCGGGATACAGCTGGCACATGCGGCTACATCGCAGGGCATAACGGCGGCGGAGAATATTTGCACCAAGGAGCGGAAGAAGGCGGAGAAGCTTGTTCCTTCCTGCATATTTACCTCGCCTGAGATTGGAAGTGTAGGTTTGACGGAACAGGCTGCGAAGGAAAAAGGTCTGAATATCAAGACCGGCAAGTTCATGTTTGCGGCGCTGGGCAAGGCCATGGCGGCTGCTGAAGAGCGTGGATTTGTTAAGTGGGTTGTTGATGCGGCAACAGATCAACTTCTTGGTGCACATGCGATTGGTGCACATGCTACGGAGTTGATTTCAGAGGCTGCAACGGCCATAAGGGCGGAGTTGACTGCAGGAGAGATTGGGCGTACAGTCCACTGCCATCCAACGTTTTCCGAGGTCTGGATGGAGGCAGCACATGCAGTGCATGGCACTTGCATTCATGCTGCTCCAAAAAAGCGATAGACCGGAATAACAGCGTTGGTTGGGGACAATGGTGCTGTATGCTTGATAAAATCACGGAATTATCACACGAGTATGGTACGCCTGAATATATTCAGGGCGGGGGTGGGAATACTTCTGCAAAGAACGAGGAGACGCTCTGGGTAAAGCCTTCTGGAACGACGCTCGCGGAGCTGACGGAAGACATGTTTGTTGCGATGGACAGGCAGAAACTGGGTAAATTATTCGAGACCGAGATGCCTGTTGAGAGTTCAGCCCGTGAGGCTGCGGTCATGGACCTCATGATGGCGGCAATGTATCCTTATTCTTCGGGCAGGCCTTCTGTCGAGGCTCCTCTGCATGATACTCTGGATGCCACGTTTGTGGTGCATACACATCCCCAGCTGGTTAATGGAATGACATGTGCCAAGAACGGTTTTGAGGTCTGTAAACGACTTTTCCCGGAGGCATTGTGGGTGGAGTACGTCGACCCTGGTTACACGCTTTGTTCGGTAATCAGGGGCAGAATAAAAGACTATGTGGCAAGCAAAGGGCACCAGCCGGAGATGGTAATTATCGAAAATCATGGCATTTTTGTGGCGAGTCATACCGCCGGTGGTATCCGTAAAATCTACAAAACCGTCATGAACGGTCTCAGGAAAGAATACAAAAAAGAAAAGGTTTCGCCACATCTTGAGGTAGGCGTGCCGCCTTCTGCCACCCTGAAGGAGGAAATTACAAAAGTATTGCAGAAAGTGATGGGCAAAGAAGCTGAGGGTGTATGCGCAAGCGGTGCGTTCAAGGTGGCTTCCGGGCCTCTGACACCGGACCATGTTGTGTTCATGAAATCATACCCTCTGATTGGGGATCCGACAGCCAAGGTATTGACGGCATTCAAGGCTCAGTACGGTTATTTTCCAAAGGTGATATCTGTCAAAGATGGTGTTTTTACTGTTGGACCTAACGAGAAGAATGCGGAACTGACAATGCGATTTGCAAAGGATGGTGCGCTGGTTGAGCAACTTGCCAATGGTCTTGCCGGTGTGAAGTACATGAGCGAGCAAGCCCGCGGATTTATCGAGAACTGGGAAGTCGAAGTTTATCGCCAGAAGGTGGCAATGGGCAAAACGTGACGATCCCGAAAGCCAGAGAGCTGTTCATGTTGAGTACGTTTGAGGTCACCCACACGCTTTGAAATAAAGAAAGGGAACGATCATATGTCGAAGAACGCTAAAATTACAGAATCTTACAGGATTGCCCGGTCACGATATGCTGATATGGGTGTCGATACGGAAAAAGCTATTTCGAAATTGAAGAAAGTGGCTGTATCTCTTCACTGCTGGCAGGGTGATGACGTGGGTGGTTTTGAAACAGCCGATTCTGAGTTGTCCGGTGGAGGCATTCAGGCTACAGGTAATTATCCCGGAAAAGCTAGAACACCAGACCAGTTGAGGGCTGACCTGGACAAAGCGCTAAGTCTCATTCCCGGGAAGCACCGGCTGAATCTTCATGCAATTTATGGGGAATTTGACGGCAAGAAGGTGGAAAGGGATGAGCTGACTGTTAAGCAGTTTGCCAGGTGGATTGACTGGGCCAAATCCAGGAAGATGGGTATGGACTTCAACCCCTCCTATTTCTCGCATCCCAAGGCAGCTGATGGCTTTACGTTGAGCCACGCAGACAAGAATATCCGCAAATTCTGGATCGATCACGGTAAGGCGTGCAGGAAAATCGGGGCTGAAATCGGGAAAGCTCTTGGATCGCCGTGTGTGACGAACGTGTGGATTCCTGACGGTTACAAGGATGTTCCTGCTGATCGCAAGGCTCCCAGGGAGCGGCTGAGAGATGCCCTTGACCAGATGTTCAGGGAGAAGCTTGATAAGAAATATAATCTTGATGCGGTTGAATCAAAACTTTTCGGGATAGGATCGGAAAGTTACGTTGTCGGGTCCCATGAATTTTACATGGGATATGCGGTATCCAGGGATGTTTTGCTGTGCCTGGATACAGGGCATTTCCATCCGACGGAGATGGTTTCTGACAAGATTTCTTCAACCCTGATGTTTGTTGATGAAGTGCTTCTACATGTCAGCCGGGGGATACGCTGGGATAGCGATCACGTTGTTGTTTTGTCCGACGAATTGAAGGCGATTGCCGAGGAGTTGGTTCGTGGTGATTACCTGGACCGTGTTCACATCGGACTGGATTTCTTTGATGCCAGTATTAACCGCATCGCGGCCTGGGTGATAGGTACGCGGAACATGGTCAAGGCGCTTCTTATCGCCATGCTGGAGCCTTCCGCAATACTTCGCAAGATGGAGCTTGATGGCGATCTTTCGTCCAGACTTGCATTGCAAGAGGAGTCCAAGACTTTGCCTTTTGCCGCTGTCTGGGATTATTACTGTATGAACCAGGATGTTCCCATGGGTATGGCGTGGATGGATGAAGTGAAAACGTACGAGAAGAAAGTCCTGAGCAAGAGATCTTAAGGAATAAACAATGCCTGATCCGGTGTCGGTGTCAGATCGCCTCCGTGGCATGGTGCCCACATTAAGTGTTGGCGTGTTGGCTGCCGATCTGATGAATCTTGAACGAGATGTGAGACTGCTTGAGCAGTCTGGAGTCAAGATTTTACACTTCGACATTATGGATGGCTGTTTCTGTCCCATGTTGACGGCTGGTCAACAGTTCGTGAAAGCTGTAAAAACGTCTCTGATCAAGGATGTCCATCTCATGATTCAGGATCCACTCCCGAAGCTTGAGTCCTACGTGGCGGCAGGTGCCGACATTCTGACCGTTCACATTGAAGGGTGTCTGCATCCTCACAGAATATTCCAGGCGCTTGGCCAGATGGCTGGGCCGGCTGGTAAACCCGTGAGGGGCGTTGGATTGAATCCGGGGACCCCGTTGTCTTTGATTGAACCTTTGCTGGATGAGTTGGAGATGGTTTTCCTTCTGGCCATTAATCCTGGCTGGGGTGGTCAGAAATTCATCAATTCGACTGTCCGGAGGGTAGAGACGCTTAGGGAAATGATTCGTAAATCCGGCCGGAATATTCTTATCGGTCTTGATGGCGGGATCACCAGGGGCAATATTGCTGATGTCGCGAAGATGGGTGCGGATATTGTCGTGACCGGGAGCGCGGTATTTGAAGGAAAGAAAGTTGTCGAAAATGCCCATTTTATGATGGACGCTGTAATGAGCGGACAGAAAGGCTGAAGAGGCAGGATCGTAATTATGATGAACCAGGACAACAGACTTGTGCGGATACTTTCGATTGTTCGTGGCCTTCTGGCCAGGCCATCCGGGAGTGAGGACGATCCTTACTCGAGAATTGTTTTACAATCACGGAAAGATGCTTTGAACTCCAATTTGCTCGAGTTGAAAGGCCTTGATTTCAAGCTTTCTGATGATGGGATCAGGAAGCAGATTTCCGGAATGTTGGACGGATACTTCGGTAAGAATACTGCTCTTCCTTCCGCTGTGCTTGTGGACGGATTAGGGGGCTATAGCGTAGTGAAAGAAAATGTTTCTGGTGAATATCCCCTTCAAAACAAGGTTGCACTTGTTACCGGTGCGGCTGGAGCTATTGGTGCAGGTATCTGCCGTGGGTTACTGCAGCGAGGGTGCAGGGTTGCGGCAACTGATCTAGTCAAGGAACGTCTTGATACGCTGGTGTCTGAGCTTGCTCAGCTGGCAAATGGCAGGATTATCGG
>MHBM01000203.1 GCA_001804885.1 Lentisphaerae bacterium RIFOXYA12_FULL_48_11 | reverse complement strand
TGAATCAGTTTCGTGTATGTCGGGTCGTGCCTGGTGCCCACGCCGTCAGGAATGACCGCAATCATGAACTGGTCGCCGTCCATCTGCGCGACGTTGAACCAGACGTTGAATACTCCGGCCGTTGCCTGCTGCGGCACGCGCCATGCACAATCGAACGAATAGACGTTCGCATGGCGTCCGTTCAGGTTCCACATGCTGTTCGACACTCCCTGGTAAGTTCCGTTCTGGAAGTTTGTCCAGCCGCCCGCCACGCCCGAGTAAACGCGGGATATGACCGGTACATAGGAAAGTATCTTCCATTGCACTGGTACGGTTGTCCCCGGCGTCAGGGGGTCAGGGAAGGTGAGTTCCTGGACGATGTTACCGGAGCGGAGCACGTCGTCATATTGTGCGTCTCCGCCGTATGTTATCTGTAACAGGCCGGTTACGCAATTCCCCAACGTGTTGTAGGCAATCGCGTCCAGGAAATTCTCGCCCTGGAATAGCTGAAAGCCGTTGAGCATCCAGTTGTCCGTGCCCGTACAGTTGAATAACGCAACGTCCCGGCTGTTCCGGAGCGTGATTAGCGTTACCCCGATACTGTCCGATGACGTGCCGCCCATGTTCTGGAGATTGGTCAGGCTGGTATAGGTTGCCACATTTGTGGGAGCGTTGATCTGGATCGAAAGCGGGCCGAATATTTCCTGCGGCAGACTTCCGCTGGTTCCGTTGAATGTAACCGCGCCGGTCCGTGCCAACGCTCTGCCGTCCGTAACGCAAGCGGTATCCATCGAGACTGATGCCTGCGCCATTATGGTTCCCTTGAAGACGGAGTAGGTTCCGAGCGTCGCCGAACTACCTACCTGCCAGAAAATGTTCTTTGCCCTTGCTCCGCCAGCCAGGATAACCCGGCTATTCGGAATCAGAGGGTCAGCGGGGTGGACACCTGCTGCCGTGGTCAGAGTGGATCCCATCTGGAATATCCAGACAGCATTCACGTCGCCGCCGGCGTCGAGGGTGAGGTCCCCTGTTATCTGAAGCGATGTCGCGGACCAATAGAGGCCTGGGGCAAGCGTTTCCCCGCCGATATTCTGTCCGTCTGTCAGCGTGATTCGATCCACAGATCGGAGCGCGGTTTCGTTATACGCGTCGGTCAAGTCGAGTTGAGCCTGGGCGGCAATCAGGTCACCGTTGTGTATCTCACCGATGATCTGTGCCGGAGGGATTCCCTGTGAACCAGCCGGAGATAATCCTACATCTCCATTAATAATACCACCACCCGTGGTCGAAATTGCAGTGGCGGCCAGAATTGTAAAATTAGAGCATGATCCCAGGTTGATTGGCGCCTGAACTGCTGCTGCCAGCGTCTGGAAATTCGTCGTCGTACTGGCCCACGCATCTCCATCTACATTTGTCGCGTAGAATCGGTAGTAGTACGTATGATTTGGCAACAGGTTTATTGCTGTAAGGTTCCATGACCCCACCACTTTCACCCCGAGATCGTTTGTTTTACCCCAGTTCCCGAATGTCGTTCCACCATCAGTCTCACCCCAGTACACATAAACCTGCGCACCGTCCAAGGTGAGAGTTCCATTCAATACCGCGCTGTTCAACAGCACGCTCGATGCGGCGTCATTTTCCACCGCGGGCACTGCTGCCAATATCCAGTTCGGGACCATCATGGCCACCGCGAGGACAAGACCCATAAGAAATTGTTTTGTGCTATTCACTCCACGTGCCTGTTTTTCGTGTGTATTCATCGAACCTGTCTCCTTGTTTTGTTGTGGCGTATCTCCTGCGTTTCGCATTCCGTGGTTCTTTTCTTTCTGTTTCATGGGGTGTACTTTAATCGAGAGAGTTGTCGTTATCTATGGGGTATAACCCTCTGGGGTATAACCCTACCAAGGCGGGAATATCATCAGAGATAATAATTGGAATTTTCAGGATCGAAGTCGGGGTGTGGGCGAAGCTGGGTAGATCAAACCATATCTTGAGTTGGCTTGTTATAAACGGCTCGTCAGTAGCCTCGCCCTCCCAAACCGTGTAAATGCTTATCTTTCTTTTCGGGAGGGCGAGCAGCCTGGGTACTCGCGAGCCGCCACATGCCCAGAGTCGATTACCTGGTTAATGGACTTTCATTTCGACGGCATGTTCTTGATGATCGTCTTGGAGGAGAATTGTCTTTCCGGATATTTCCTGCCCATCTAAGGAAAGTAGATCCGTGTCTGCCGAGTCAGCGGCAAGCCGGGTGATGGTGATGTGATAAAATGTTTGCCGATAGCGATAATGGATTTTGCAGGTTGGCCATCTTTTCGGAAGACGTGGAGCCAGTCGCAATTTATCGCCTTCAAGGTTTACTCCGATCAGGGTTTCAATGAGCAGCCGATACATCCAGGCGGCAGAGCCCGTGTACCAGGTCCATCCTCCCCGGCCCGTGTGTGGTGCCACTGCATAGACGTCTGCGGCGACGACATAAGGTTCAACCTTGTAGGTGGCGATTTGCCTTGGAGTGCCGCCGTGATGGATGGGGTTTAGTAGTGAGAATAGTTGCCATGCGCGGTCGTTTTCACCCATGAGGGCAAAAGCCATGGCGGCCCAGATTGCGGCCTGGGTATATTGGCCGCCGTTCTCTCTCACGCCGGGAATATAGCCTTTGATGTACCCTGGGTTCATGGGCGACTTGTCGAAAGGCGGATCGAACAACTGGATCAGTCTGGCATTTGGGCGGATCAGGCGCTGATCAACGGCGTTCAACGCCTGGCTGGAACGCTGCGGGTCACCTGCGCCGCTGATCACCGACCAGCTTTGAGGAAGGGAATCAATCTGGCATTCCGGGTTCGTCCGGGATCCGAGCGGTTCTCCATTATCGAAGTAAGCGCGGCGATACCACTGGCCATCCCAGGCATTTTCCTCGATATTCTTTTGCAGTTGTCCTGCCTCAATGACGCAACGGTCGGCAAAAGGCATGTCATTACGCGAGCGAGCAAGTTCGGCAAACTGTGTGAGCACGTCATAAAGGAAGAACGCGAGCCACACACTTTCGCCGCGTCCTTCTTTTCCAACCATGTTCATGCCGTCGTTCCAGTCGCCGCAACCGATCAGAGGCAAGCCATGTTTGCCGAATTTCAGTGCGTGTTCAATGGCGCGAACGCAATGCTGGTAAAGCGTCGCCGCCTCTTCGGAGCGGTTTGGTAAATCATAGTAAGCTTCTTCTTCCGGCTTGACGGGTCTGGATTCAAGGAAGGAAATCTTTTCATCGAGCACGCCGGTATCGGCGACACATGAAACATAGCGGCAGGTTGCATAGGGCAACCACAGATAGTCATCGGAAAAACGAGTTCGCACGCCGCGGCCCGCCGGTGGATGCCACCAATGCTGTACGTCACCTTCTTTAAATTGATGTGCGGCGGCGCGGAGCAGATGCTCGCGGATTAGTGCCGGTTCTGCATGTACCAGCGCCATCACGTCCTGCAGTTGGTCGCGGAACCCGTAGGCGCCGCCGGATTGATAGAATCCTGTCCGGCCCCACAGCCGGCAGCTCAAGGTCTGATACAACAGCCAGCCGTTTGCCATCACATTCACTGCCGGATCAGGAGTATCCAGATTCACCACGCCGAGGGTTTGATTCCAATAGGCCCAGACGCCTTCTAGCGCTACGCGGCTGGCGTCCACACGACGAAATCGCTGGATAAGGTTCTGCACGTCGGCAGCATTTCGACCGACCCCTAGACGAAAACTTGTTTCCCGTTCGTGTCCGTCCGGTAAATCGAAGGTGACTTGTACCGCTCCGCAGGGATCGAGGCCGGCACCTGCTTTGCCGGAAAGACGGGAGCGTTTCATTGCTGCCGGCTGCGACAGGTTTCCGTTTCTGCCAATGAACTCTTTCCGATCTCCGGTAAGTGTGCGCGTCCAGTCGTTGACATCTATGAACGCTATGCGTCCGGGGAATTCGGTGTTGTAATAATTGCGCGCCAGTAATGCGCCGGTCTTAATGTCCACTTCGGTTTGTACGTGTAGAAGGCTCTTTTGCCGCAGATCGCCCAGTACCCATTCGCAGTAACTGGTTACAGACAGGCGGCGTTGACGTCCCGAGACATTGCGCAATTTTAAAACCGTGAATTTTACCGGGGCATCCATTGCAACGTACACCCACAACTCTGAGGCGATACCGTATTCGGTGTGCTCAAACACGGTATAGCCAAAGCCATGGCGAATGACATAGGGCGTTTTGCCGCGCGCGGGCAACGGTGTGGGCGACCAGAACTGTCCGGTCTGCTCATCGCGGATGTAGAAAGCTTCGCCCGTTGTGTCCTGAACCGGATCGTTGTTCCATGGGGTTAGTCGAAATTCATGGGCGTTCTCAACCCAGGTATAAGCAGATCCGCTCTCGGAAATAACAGTTCCGAAAGAAGGATTGGCCAGCACGTTGACCCAGGGCACCGGTGTCATCTGGCCCTGCTGCAGGGTGATTACATATTCATGACCATCGCGGGTAAAGCCGCCAAAGCCATTCTGAAATATCAACTCGCGCTGAGGGAGCGGCGTTGGTGAATCGGCAGACCAGGAGCGGGTGGTCTTCAAGGCTGGGACCGAGGGCTCCAGAACACTTCGATGTTCCAGTTGTTCCGCCAGAGTTCCCTTCTCATCGTCCAGTACAACCCGTGCCGCGGCTTGCAGCAGCAGTCGGTCATCATTGTGAATTTGTTCGATACGCCTGACGAAGATGCCGCCAGGCTTGTCCAGCATTTGCGGTTCAATTCCTGACGAAATCAGGCTTGTGATCTGGTCTTTAAGTGACTGGCGGTAACCCGAGATATCCTCGTGCAGGATGACTAAATCGACGGTTAGACCTTTCATGCGCAAGTATGAATGCGCCTGGATCAGCTGCTGGACGATTTCGATTTTCTCCGCGTCGCTGATACGGAGCAGGATAATCGGAGCGTCGCCCGAAATACCGTAACTCCAGAGACCATTTTGTCCGCGCCGGTTATTGATTAACACGCTGGGAATGGCCCGGCGAGCCGGGTCGGCATAAATCAACGAGCCGGCAAGACGGCCATAGAGTTGAGCTTCAGCCTCTGTGATATCGAGATGGTGTAACGTCACCTGGTTATGGGTCCACGCCAGATCGAAGGCGCGGTCAGCCATACGGGAGCTTTGATATTTATCAACGTATGCCAGAGCGGCTTCCCGGTTTTCCGCCACACCCAGAACAATGTCAACGATAGCCGATCCATGGGGTGGTAAAGAAACCTTGCGCCGTAGCGAAATGATGGGATCGAGCACGGAACCTACGGTGTTGGATAATGGCGCCATGCTTTGCATGGCGGCAGGGTTGTCCAGGGTTCCTCCGCGTCCTGTGAACCTGGAGCGATCGGTTTCGCATGAGATTTCTCCCTGGTCACCACTTTGATTTATCATCAAGTGCAGGAGCCAGGGCGGTTTTTCTTCCTGGGATCTGGCACGACGGGTACAGAGAATGGCGGAGGATTTTTCTGCAAATTCTGTTTGCACGAAGAGATTGCTGAAAGCCGGATGCGCCGCGTCCGAAGCATAAGCAGCGAGTACCACTTCTGCGTAACTGGTCAACTCGATGATTCGGGTCACAGGTGTGCGATTGGTGAGTGTGATGCGCCGCAACTCGACGTCATCTTCCGGGGACACGCTGATCTCGGTATGGATTTCAAGACCGGCCTGACGTTGCCGGAATTCTGCGCGAGATTGTGTGAAGATGGCTTCATAGCCTTTCGTCGCGCGCAAGGTGGGTTGATACGCAGTGGACCAGAAGTTTCCAGTCGCCAGGTCACGTACATAAACAAAGGTTCCCCAGCTGTCGCGCGTTGCATCTTCACGCCAGCGGGTTACTGCCAGATCGCGCCAGCGACTGTAGCCGCCGCCGGCACTGCTGATGACGACATGATAACGGCCATTGGATAAAAGATGAACCTCGGGCACCGGTGATGTGGGATTTCTGGAAATACGCATCACGCATTCGCCTGAAAGTGTCCGCGTTGTCTCTGGTGTCGAATCTTCGACAAATACGTTTGCGGCTGCCTGGGGCACACGTTCCTGCAATAGCAAGTCCGCCGCCTTGAACACAGGACAGGCCATGAAGCGCCGTTGCATGGGGTAGTCTCTCAATACATTGACCAGGGCCAATAAGCTCATCCCCTGATGATGCACCATGAAGGACCGGATCGTAACACTAGCTTTGTCCGGCGGAAGACGTGCAGGAGTGTAGTCCACCGCTTCATAGAAACCGTAAGGGCCTTCGCGACCCTCGGCCGCCAGCCGTTGCAGGTTTTCACAAGCTTGAACCGGCGCAACCATAAGCGCCATTACGGTGGCGTAAGGAGCGATCACCAGGTCCTCGGCCAATCCCCGTTTCAAACCAAGGCCTGGCACGCCGAAGGCACGGTATTGGTAATTCAGGTGAATGTCGGTCCGGTTGTAGCCCGATTCAGAAATGCCCCACGGCACTCCGCGCAATTCCCCGTAATCGATTTGTTGTTGCACGGCCGCTTTACACGTGTGATCGAGCAATGTGTTCTCATAGTTGGGCATGACCAGTAATGGCATCAGATATTCGAACATCGAGCCGCTCCATGAAACCAGTATTGGTTCGCCATGCGAAGCGACGAGCAGGCGTCCCATCGAGAACCAGTGGTCCTGTGAAACCTGTCCCAGGGCGATGGCTACGTAGCTGCACAAGTGTGCCTCGGACGCCAGCAGATCATAGAAACTGGTGTCACGCCGGCGTTCGGCGACGTTATATCCGATGGAAAAAAGATCCCTCGTTGTGTCGAAAAGAAAAGTGAAATCCATTATGGCCAGTTCGTCGCTTTGCCTTGCCAGGTTTTCCAATGCGAGAAGGCGTTGACGGGCATGATTGCTGTCTTCGCGCAGGCAGCGGGAGAGTTCGGCGAGATATATTTGTTCTTCTTTCCGGGATTGGTCAGGCTCCGTAGGGAGGTCGTGCAATGCCGCTTCGATCAACGGGCAGAGTGATTGATCAAACTTGGAGACCTCTGTTAACGTTGGCACCTTGTCGAGTTGGGTAAATATCTCATCAAGGATTACAACCGCTGATGTTTTGATTTCAGATTTGAAATGTGGAGACTCTTCGCAAATGTTGCTGCGACCCAGTCTTGGTAAAGCCAGCCATGACGAGAGGAAAAGAATGTCTGCAAGGTGTTCCTCGCAATTCCGCTTCAGAGTCTGGGCCCAATTTTTGAGATCATCCTCCTCGTTTGCCAGCACCGCCGCAATCTTGGTTGCCTGGTCCGTGACTCTTTCCATCAAAGTGAACGCTGCGCACAGACCGGCAGGTGATTTCTCCAGTTCAGCGGTGAGTTTTGCAAGTGCAGTATTTTCGTCGTCCAAATCCCGTAGAATTCCTGCCGTGTCACGAAGACCGGTCAGAATCTGCGGCGTAAAAATTCTTTCATCGGCCTGTTCCCTCAATCCTGCCCCGAGAGTCAGTAAATGTCCGGCAAGGTTGCCACTATCGACGCTGGAAACATAAAGCGGAAATATTGGTCGTAGCGTTCGCGTTTCGTACCAATTGTAGAAATGGCCGCGATGCCGTTCCAGTCGTTGCATGGTGGCAAAAGTGTCTTGTGTGCGTTGAATCAAACCGTCCAACGAAAGATACCCGAAATCCCTGGCTGCCAGATTGGCGAGCAATGTCAGGCCCATGTTGGTGGGGGAGGTGCGTGATGCAATAGTCGGGGAGGGAATTTCCTGGAAATTGTCCGGTGGCAGCCAGTTTTCCTGAGCGGTGACGAAGGTTTCGAAAAAATGCCAGGTCTTGCGTGCAGTGTGCCGGAGAAACGCCAATTGATTTGCTGTCAGGTCCGGCTCCGGAGACTCAATGGGCTGGCTGATCCACCAGGCAATCCAGGGAGCGGCGAGCCAGAGGCCAAGGAGCGGCATGGCCAAAGACAGTTGGGCGGGCTGCATATTGGCCAGGAAAAGTCCGGTCGCCAGTGCG
>MHBM01000202.1 GCA_001804885.1 Lentisphaerae bacterium RIFOXYA12_FULL_48_11 | reverse complement strand
TGGTTCAACAAGATAGGTTATACGTTCAAGCCGATAGCCGTCTTTCTGCGTAACGCTTTCAACTATCGGCTCAAGCGGACCATAATCCGGCCATTCACCGCCAAGGCAAGCGAGAAGCTTCTTTTTGTATTTATCGCCGCGTATTTCGCGCTTTGAAATATCCACGTCTGCACCGTGGGCTTCGCCGGACCAAAGCGCCGCCAGTAATGATGTGCCCGCAGTACCGGCAAGAAACTTTCTACGGGAAACTTTACCTGCAGCCTTGCCACGAACTCGACGTTTCATCTGCCTGCCTCCATCTATTTGTTGGCAGCCATGATACAACCATCCACAGCCTTGGGCAAGCCCGACAAAACGATCAATCAACAGCGATAACCTTCCCGCCATTGCGCGCGGATTCATGTGCCGCAACAATCATCTTCAGATTATGGACCGCATCATCACCGCTAAGTGGAGTATTGCTCAGGATGGAGTCCGCATGGTTTGAGATCACAACCTGGTAAATATTTTTTATCTGTCCTGGATTGATATCCCGCCGCACCTTGAATTCATCAAGTTCGAGCCTGACCCTCACAGGCTCATCATCATGCCCCGAGAACTGGAACAATGTGGCATAGCCGCGCAGTACAGCGCCTGTCCCGTGAATCTCATATCCCAGTCCTGTCAGCGTGCCACCCAATCCACCGCGCGGTTCATTGAACCCCACCTTGATCGAGCCGGTCATTCCATTTTCCATGCTGAATTTAATGTACGCTCCATCCTCAACCTTAATAGACATGGTCTTGGGATAGTAGACACATGCAAGCGATTTGATCCTGCTGTTCAGGAGAAATTCCCCCATATACATACAGTGACTTGCAACGTCTCCTATCGGTCCGCCGACTTCCTCCCAGCTTGAGCAGCGCCATGTCGCCGCTTCTTCAGGCGTCGAACCGTATGAGAATTCCATGTGAAAACAGGAATCATTAACCGCGCCAAGAGCATTTTCCGCGATCAACGATCTGGCCTTCTCGTTAAACGCATTACCAGTCATCATGTGGTCGACCGTGAGGCTGAGTTTGTTTTTCTTAGCCAGATTTGTCAGCTCAACAGCGTCGGCAACAGTCGTTGCAACCGGCTTCTCGATGATACAATGCCTACCGGCGTCCAGTGCGATCCGGGCAATCTCAGCGTGTGTCCGGTTATTCGTTGCGATAAAAACCGCCTGCACTTCGGGATCAGCAAGTACCGCCTGCACTGAATCGTACCACTTCAGTCCCAGAGCAGAAGCGGCAGATTTCCTCGCCGGATTGACATCCGTCACACCAACAAGCTGTGCATTTGACAACGGTTGAAATCTGGAAGTGTCGCAGCAAAAGCCCTCTTTCGCTATGCGGTTCTCCGCAATCCCGCCAAACCCTATGATCGCATATTTGACTTTTGACACGCGACAACCTCCCGGATTGCGAGGTAATTATTTCATGTAGGCATCAGCCACTTTCTTGAACGCCGCGACGCATGCCTTCATGTGATCTTCCGTATACACGGGATGTGGGAAAAACGACATCGTACGGTCAGCCAGCCAGTTGGCCTTCTTGCAGTTGAAACTGCCGTAGTTGATCTTCCTGGCACTCGGATCATGGAACGGATACTTGAGCGATCCAAAGCCATTTTCCTCGATGTAAGCACGTTCCTTGTACATCTCAGGCCACAGCACGCCATAGCATGGTACACCTTCCGCCCCGACTGCCTTGAGAAATTCCTTCATGCTGCATTTCAACTTGTCCGAATCAATGACAAACGGTACCCACCAGAATGCATTCTGCCTTTCCGGGGTATTCACCGGAGCCTTCAACACCAATGGATGATTCTTCAAGCCCTCTATGACAATTGCCGCATTCCTCTTCCTGTTCTTCAGGTTCCAGGAGTCAAAGCGGGCAAGCTCGCACAACCCGATCTGTGACTGCATCTCGGTCATCCGGAAATTGAATCCTACCCGCTTGTGGATATACATCAGCTTGCCTTCCATCTCCAGAAGGTTCAGACGCTCCTTCACATCGTACCCATGGTCGCGGAAAGAACGGCATTCCCAGGCAAGCTCATCATCGTTGGTAACCACCATTCCGCCCTCCCCTCCCGTGGTAAAATGCTTGCTCTGGCAGAAGCTGAAACAACCCGCATCCCCAATCGTGCCGGCCTTTTTACCATTGTATACTCCGCCGAAACACTGCGCGCAGTCCTCGATTACCTTCAGTTTATGTTTCTTTGCAATCTCCATTATCGGACCCATGTCGGCCACAACACCATACAGGTGAACCACAACAATGGCCTTGGTGTGTTTATTGATAAGAGGTTCTATTGCCGCAGGGTCAAGCGTGTGATCATCCGTAACATCCGCAAAGACAGGCAACGCACCAGCCTGGATGATACAGAAGGACGACGCAATAAACGAATAGGACGGGCAGATCACTTCATCACCCGGCCCGATATTCAGAGAGGATATCGCAGTATGGAGAGCCGTTGTACCATTGGATGTACTGATCGCATTCTTTACGCCGTTCCACTTAGCCCACTCCGCTTCAAACTGCTGTCCCACCTTGCCGGTCCAGTAATTCACCAATCCGCTCCGCAGCGGCTCCATCGCCTTCTGTATCGTTGATTCCTCAAACGAAGGCCACATCGGAAATTTACCCTGAAACACCTTTTGTCCGCCTTTTATTGCAAGTTCTGACATGTTCGTTCCTCCTTTATCTGTAACCCATCTCCGCGAGATCGAATCTCTTTTCCGCGCTCACGGAGCGCGGCCACAAAATCCGTAGCCCACCTCTGCGAGATCAGGCTTTTCTTCTTCCCCTGTAGCCGGCCTCCGTGAGGCCGGATCTCCTCCGCGCTCGCGCCACGCCTGCATCGCTGAGCGAAGCATTGCGGGGAGGGAACACGGTTATAACTTTGCCATAACCTCCTCCAGAAACTTTCGGGCTTTCTTTGCTTCAGCAAGAATGTTCTCCTGATCGCCAGGCTCAAGACACTCGACAATCAATGGCCCGCCCATGAACCCACCCTTCTTGAGACGCGCCAATACTGCCGCAAAATCCACCTTGCCGGTTCCGGGTGTTACGGCAACCTTCTTGGGATGCACGTAATCCTTGATGCACATCCCAACCACGAGTCCATCCACGCTGGCAGCATCAATAACCGGATCAAGTTCACCATTCGAGTAATACAGGATGTTTCCAGAGTCATACCATATGCGGAAGTTCTTGTGGCCAACCGACTCCACGGACTTGCGACACTGCGGTCCAGTGGCGTTGAGTCCACCATGCGGCTTGATGCTGATTCCAACACCCTTTTCAGCCGCATAGCCGCAACACTCGGCTATGGCTTTGAAATAAACGTCGTAAAGCTTTTCGTTACCGATTCCGCCCATCAGGAGATTTGCGGCACCGCATGCGGCACAATTATCGATAAGCTTCTTTAGCCCAGAAATACCAGCCTCAAGGGATTTTTCCACCTGGATACCGCCACCATATACTGACGGAATAGCCAGCCCGCGTTTCTTTGCTTCATCCCCGACCTGTTTCGCTTCTTCGAGCGTGGTGGCAATCGAGATAACCAGTTTCGTTGCGGACTTGGTGGTCATCAGTCCCACATATTTGAACCCGGCTTCGGCAATGGCATCAAGCGCCACACGGTACTCATACTTGTCCCACGGCCTTGTGTAACATCCGATCTGCCAGGAACTGCCACCTGCAGTCTGCGCCCCGCAAACTGCAGGTAATAGCCCCGTATGGGATAAAGCAAAGCCCGCCACTCCAAACTTAACGGCGTTCCCCATAAAATCCCGGCGTGTTATTCGATTGGACGAACCCATATTCGTTTCCTCCCACCATCTGCAAATCAAGAATCTGTCTACGCTTTGCAGATCTTACGTTTCTTGGCATCGAAGGTGGTCCGGCAACCATTATTGTAGGATTCCACAGCCATAAGACCGGCGACCGAATGCAGGTAGCCTGCCTCTATCGGGGCACGCGTCTTGGCGCCGGTACGCATACACTGCAGCCAGTTCAGGTAGTGATCAGGAGTGTCGATTGCCTTGACATCATTGACACCGCGGATGGTGCCATCGCGCTTCGGGCCGCCTTCTGCCGTGTAATTCGGAGCACTCCAGTTATCCAGAACAAGCTGACCTTTATCGCAGAAATAACGATGCCTGTTCCCGCCCCCGTTTCCGAAGTTGGTCGAGTAGGAAACCATATAATCTCCGGGATAGACCCACAGTGCTTCGACATGGTCCGGGCATGAAAACTCATGTTCATCCTTCCAGATAAAAACTCCACCGTTGCAAACGCAGCTGAGCGGAGTTTGTGCATCGGTGATGTAGTGGAACAGATCCAGGAAATGAACCCCAAGGTTGGTCACAGGACCATCCGTGTAGTCCAGATAGCCATACCAGCCTGAGTAACGGTCCGCTCTGAATTCCCGCTTCGGCGCATTCCCGGTAAACTCGTCCCAGTCCACATCTTCCTTCTTCACATCCTTCACGTAATGATACCAGTAAGGCCGTTCGGAGTTACGGCACTGCTCAATACGCGACGGCTTACCCAGGATGCCGGACTTCCAGACCTCGTGACAGCCGGTACTGGTGGCCAGACTACGGATCTGGGTACCCACCTGGACAACAATCTTTGCCTCGTTTACCGCATCAACAGCCTTGAGAAGTTCCTTCATGTTACGCGCCATCGGCTTTTCCACGTAAGTATGCTTCCCGGCCTTCGCCGCGGCTTCCAGCTGTGTGGAATGATGATGATCCGGTGATGCAATCATTACAGCATCTATGTCCTTGCATTCCAGCAGATCCCTGTGGCTGACAAACTGTTTCGCGTCGCTGTTGTACCACTCCTTACACTTGGCCACTGCCTGTTCGCGGGCAAGCCGCCACGGATCGCTGACGGCCACATATTCCACATTCTCCGCCTTATCATGTTTGTGCACGCCGGCCATATGTGCATTCCTGCCACGGTCACCGCAGCCTATCTGACCGATACGGATTCGGTCATTCGCGCCCATGATTCGCGCATAGCTTCTTGCCGTAAACGACATCGCCGTCACGCCAATTGCTGCTGTCTTTATGAAATCTCTTCTTGTATATGATGTATTCATTGTACTGATCTTCCTTTCCGGTTGTTGTAAATTCATTTATCGCACTTCCTTCATTTTGACCGGCTTCCCGAGTTTCAACGATTTCATTGCCGCAAAAATAACCTCGTGAGTCAGGACTGCTTCCTTGAGTCCCGTGAGCGGCATTTCCTTTTTCTTATCTATGGCCGTAAAGAACGCATCGAACTGGGTCTTGTACGGATGGTCCGACACATCCCCGGAATCAACCGGATTAAACGACAACTGGCTCCATTTGCTCTTGTCCAATCCCTGTATAAAATTTGAATGGAACTTGTTATCAAGCAGGCTTCCTTCGCTCCCCACCAGGTGCGTATGGAAATAATATGGCTGCAGGCAATCAATAACGGATGCGCATTTGGCAGTCTTTCCGCTCTTGAACTTGAGCACCGTCACCGTCGCCGTAGGATACTCATAATTTCCGAATGTCGGGCTCGATGAATTACTTCCGAATGTGAATACCTCTTCAACATCATCTCCCATGCACATCAGCAGCACATCCATGGCATGGCATCCCGCAGCCAGCAGGCTGCTTCCGCAGTTCTTGTTCGTTACGCACCACTCGTACTCACGATACCATGGACCCATTCCATGATAATAATCGACCTCTCCGTAATGCAGCTTTCCAAGCAACCCGCGGTCCAGCATCGACTTGATCACCTTGAACTGGGCCGAGAAACGCAGCTCGAAACATATACAAAGTTTGACTCCGGCGGCCTTCACAGCTTTCTCAATCGCATGTACATCGTCGAGGGAAAGTGCCAGAGGTTTTTCGACAATAATGTGTTTTCCCGCCTTTGCGGCGGCAATGGTCTGTTCCTTGTGCTGGCTATGGTAACTGCATATGGAAACGGCATGCAGACTGGGATCCTTCAGCATCGCCTGGTAATTCTGGTAGGCCTTCATGGGACAACCATGCCTTGTGGAAAGTTCGGCGTCATCCAGCTTCCGGGATGAACAGACTGCTGTTACCTGACCCAACTCTCCCGTATTAATTGCTGCAATGTGCGCACCTGCTGCCCAACCGTACCCAACTACCCCGACGTTGTATTTCTTCATGATTTACCTGTTCCTTTGCTTTGAATTCGAACTGCTCTGTATCAGCGTCATACGTGGTAAACATTCTTTCAGAAATCAGGACTAAACCGACTATTCTCCTAACGGTTATAAATAAATCATAAACGTAAATATTATACTACACGCTTTACCACCAATTCTGATACTTTTCTGACATCATGAAGTTGATCTTCCAAAAACTGGCGGTCGGATCAGACGAAGGATTCACTTTCAAGACTCTCCGAAAGCGGACTTTTGACAACCACTGGCACTTCCATGCAGAATATGAACTGATCCTCACAGTACGTTGTCCGGGATACCGCATGGTAGGCGACAACATCTGCCACCTCAAAGCCGGCGATCTCGTACTGGTTGGAGCCAACCTTCCCCATCACTGGCAGTATGAACATGCGGTCGGAGAACGTAACCGTCCCGTGGAAATCCACCTGATACAGTTTGAGGAATCATTTCTCGGAGAGAGGTTGATGCAACTACCCAGCCTTCTGCCAGCAAAACAGTTGCTTAAGCGCGCCTCGGTGGGCCTGTCATTCAGCGGTAAAACCCGTGAACAGGCAGCCGATCTGATGCTGCAACTGAAGGGCGCAACAGGACTCCGGCGCCTGGTTATATTCCTTTCAATCCTCGACCTGTTGGCGTCATCCCGCGAATGTCATTCCATCGCCAGTCCTGGTTTCTCCCCGGAATTGAACCCTTTCAATCAGGAACGCATGAGCAAAGTAATCCATTACGTCAACGAACACATGGATGAAACAATCTGCCTTGAGGACGCGGCAAAACTGGTACATTTAAGCGCCGGTGCATTCAGCCGTTTCTTCCACGAGCATACAGCCAGGACCTTTCCCGCCTTTGTGAATGAATTGCGTATCGGCCGGGCCTGCCGGCTGCTGGCAGAAAGTGAGATGAGCATAACTGAGATCGCGATGAACAGCGGCTTCACGAACCTGTCCAATTTCAATCGGCAGTTTCTGCGCCTTAAAAAAATTACGCCCCGCGATTTCCGGAACCGGCTCTCAAAACAAGGTTCCGTTACTTTACACTTTTAATCAGGAGACACGCACCACCACCTGGTGCAAGCTTCACACGAATGGTTTCACCCGGCTTGACAGCACGTTTCTCGACCTTGAAGGACTCTCTTTTCGTGAGATAATGGGAATCATCACCATCCTGGATAATCGTGACGTTATAATTTCCACCCTTGAGGAACCCGAGGGGAATATCCAGCTCACGGCCCGACTCATCCGTGGCAGCGCCTAGAAGCCACGCGCCGTCAGCAGCCTGTCGGGCCATGACGATATACTCGCCTATTACACCTGAAAGCGTCTTACTTTCCCGCCATGGCATCTGCTGGGCGGCAATGAACGCAAGCAGATCGGGATACTTGCGATAGAATTCAGGTATATCAGGAATAATTGTTGCA
>MHBM01000201.1 GCA_001804885.1 Lentisphaerae bacterium RIFOXYA12_FULL_48_11 | reverse complement strand
CAGCGTATTCTTTCAAATGCCGTTTCTACGGCCCATTCTTGCAGAGTCATCCTGTCGTTGCGACAGGATGTGGAAACCGACTTACGCATTTTATTTCCCAGCTGAACAATTTGCGTTAGATGGGTTCGGATGCAAGGCGTCTGAAGTCCGAGGTATACTCATGGTATCCGAGGACTTCAGCAACACAGCAGACGAATACATATCACGCAAATTCATTCAGCTTAAAATGCGCAAGGCAATCCCTAACACCAACCATCCAACCGGAAATTCGTGATCCTTTGGTCTTATTCAAGTTTTAAACTACTCACCGCTTCCCCGACCCGCTCTTACCACCCTTCAAAACTTCAGTAGCATGAAGAGCATAAAGCCCCCTCAGATCCTGCGCATACTGCTTCAAAATCCTCTCCCCCAGCCCCTCATAATCCCCGCACCTGTACAATGCCCTGGCCAGCGCTATCTCCCTCAGGCACGCCGCCCTCTCATTGTCACCCGAAAGCCCAGTGTATCCACCCGCCGGCCCGATATCCTTCGCAGACACCATCGCATGCCCGCCAATACCCGGCCTGCCCAGGATATCAGCCAGCACTTTTGCTCCTGCCGGATCACCAATCGCCTCCAGCGCAAGCGTCACCGCCCTGTAATTCGAGAACGACCTCTTCGCATCCAGCTGGACTGCCTTTTTGATTATCGGATCAAGCGCCTTCTTGTCACGTGTCCGGCCGAGGGCAATCATGTAACTATCCAATTCACTGACACTCCTTCCAAACTGCCCCATCGCCTTGAAGTTCCAGCCGCCACCCCACTCGGTCTTGTCCACAACTGAAATCAGCATATCAACTCCGGTCGCATCACCCAGAATTCCGAGTACGTGTGCATATACGAGCTTGGCAGCCGAATCCTTGGCTTCAGCATAAGCCTTCCTCATTTCCGGAAGAGTCTGGTCCGCATGCGCGAGGACAGTGCTCACGTCCTTGTAATTGTCCCCGAGGCTCTTCACCGACATTATCAGCGCCTCGCTGTTTACCGGCCAGGAATCTTTCCACTCAAGGACTTCCTTCGGTATAATTGCCTTTTCCACGAGATGCTTTTGCAGGTTCTTTACATCTATCTCCCGAAAAGTCTTTCCGTCCCGCGACGCCATGGCACCGGCCACGCCCGCTACATAACCCTGGTTCTGGATATCAGGCTGCATCCGCATTATCGGCATCGCATCCCGGTGCGCGCTTATGCCCAGACCGATGACCATCACGTTTTCCATTCCCTTCGGCAGAAGGCTCCTGTAAGGAATATTCGCAATGCTAACCCGCTCCTGCCTTGGTTCACTGACGTAGCAGATATCGGCAATAGTATAACCGTGACTGTCGAAATTGCTCTTTGCCCTCGTTACGGTATCCGGGAAAGTACGGTTATTTAGAATATCCAGCGGCGTAATGAAATAATCGCCGATAATCCTCCGACGCTCACGACTCTCCACGATCTGCGAGACGTCCCACGTACTCTTGCAGCCGGCGCGCCCTCGCACACCAAACAGCCACAGATCATACGCATCCGAATCATTTACATATCCAAAATCGGAGTTTATGTAACTCGCCCCGAGCCGCTTGGGCGACAGGCCTACGCCCTGCTGTGCTATTTCCTCGCCACCCTGGAAAATGCATTCCGCCCCTGCCGCGGCCGCAACATCGGAATTACCGGTGGCATCAACAACTGCCTTGGCCAGCACAACTCCGCGCCCTGCCGGCGTCGCCACGACCACCCCCTTGACGGTCTTGCCGTCCACCAGCGTGCCGCATCCCATCGTTCCAAACCATATCTCGGCACCAGCATTCCTGTTCTCGCGCCGGAACCACTCCGCCTTTCCAATAATATGAACAGCTGCGTTCAGCTCCTTGACGCCTTCATCATGCTCGGTCGTAAACCCGCACCGGTTCCCGTGATAGTACGAACCGATCATGCCGATAGTACTTATGCCGCCCATTGCATACAGGTACTCGATCACAAGTGTCTTTGCCTTCTGCCGCGCTGCACCGATACCGGCAGGCGCACCGCCCGTTCCGGCACCCACCACCACCACATCATACTCGCCAAGCACCGGCAGCGCAGTCTTCTCCGAAACAATCACAGGCAGGCCCGACTGGAACGGCCGCACGCCTGTAAGAAATTCCTTCACCTCTCCAGCACTCTTCCCGGCTTCTTTCTTGCCTGCCAGTTTGACACCTTTTGGCGCCTGGATATTCTTTGCCGCCTCAGCAGCAGCAGAACCGATCTTCTCTCCAACCGATATCAACGTCAATGGCCTCAGCATTTTTGACGCAGCCACCCGGTCCATGTCGGCACAGCCGCCAAGCAGGTAGAACCTCTCAATACCCGCCGGAACAAAACACTTGATATCAACCTTGTCGCACCCCGGCCATTCACCCTTCAGCGAAGCAACACCAGCCATCGGATCCGGCGGCACTTGGAAAAGTGTGTCGCCCGAATCAAGCTGCGTCTTCACAAACGTTCGGTCCATCGCCACCTGTTCCGCTTCGGCAAATGACCTGAACGAGCCGTCCTTCATGTCAATCTTCAAGATACACTCATAAACTTTGCCATCCACCCTCTGGATCGATGATTTACGCGATGCCGAAGCGGGAACATCATAACTGCCCGGAAGCGCTCGCACGGTCATGTCCTTGGCCGACGGAACTTCCCCGGCAATTATGATCTTCGTGAAAACCTGTTTACCTGCCGGGTACGGTTGGAATTTCGCGCCGGCCATCCGCGCAATGTAACCGCGCTCTGTGGCATCTATTATCACCTTTGCCGTCACAGCCTGCCTGCCGCTGCGATTGGCTATTACAACACCCGCAGGCTTTCCATCAGCATCACTGAGCACATCGGTAACAAAACACCCGGTAAGAAACTCCACGCCCGAATCCAGCAACGTCTTGTCCAGGACCTGCTTCACGCGCAACAGCGTTGGAACCTTCACAGGAACACTGGTACCCGCACCTGCAGAATGAAGCACTATTTCGCCCAGCAGGATACGCTTTATCCCCTCTTTCATCTTCACTGTGAACTTCAAACTCCGCAGCTTGGCGCCCTGTTCCAGCGTAAACCTGTCCATATCCGGCTCATCACCCTCAACCTGCTTCATGGCAACAGGCTCACTCCACGTCTTGCCATCCGCCGTGGTCGACACCATCACACCTCCAACCTGGAAATCATTCTTACGCCGGAATGCCATAACATCAACGCTCTTGATTTCGGTATCAGCTGCGAGATCTGCCGTGATCGTAACATCCTTGTCGTACTGCACGCTGTGCGTCGTCGCATCCGTATACAGCCCATCGGCCAGCCTCTCACCAGAATCTTTATGCTTCTCATTGGGTTTCACATTAGCCTTGTAGGTGAACTGTGCGCCATCCTTGACATCAACCGTATAAAGTAAGTTCGCCAGCGGTGATTCAGGCACTTCTCCATCTTCCAGCGCCAGTCGCAGTGTCCCGGCAATGTCATCGCCAAGGTATGCCCTTGGCGCCGCCAGGAAAACCTTAACCCCGCTTTTCGCCGCGCTCTGCGCCGCGGCAACAGCCCCGCACGACCCGCCAACCACGACAACATCAACTTCCTTGATCACCGGGATCTTCCGTTCCGACTCAACTATGCTCCCGGCCCAAACCTGCACTGCCACCATCATAACTGCGACAATTGACAATATACTTCTCATAACTGTTCCTTTCTTAAACCAGAACATTAACCACCGATGAAGCTCTGCGGGCTGACGTGCATGCCAGGCCATAGTCCGTCAGCCAACGGACGAAGGATGATCCGCCATCTTGTCCTGCATAGCGTCCTATGCGACGCGGGAAACTTCTCAAGCGACGGAGGAAGCCCACAGTTTCTTCGCGGGATCCGGCATCTTGTCCGGCAAAGAGCTTTAGCGAAGACGGATGCTAATTGCAACTCATCTCCATCTGCGTCATCCGTGTCCATCTGCATTATGCTACTTCTGATAACTGTCTCCTGACTTCTGTATTCCTTCTTCCCAATGACTCATGATCTATCACTAAAGTCCGCCCCTCATGCCCGTTCATCCCAGGCAAATTTCTTCATCGACGCCCATCGGTGGTTACACTTTCCAACCTTTCCGCTTTTTTACGATTTTATATTTGAGAATAGAAATGGATTAATCAACAATACCAATCGCGGGAAACAGAATTGGGGCTGGAATGAACGAGGGAGCCAGGGAAAAGAATGACAAGGTCGAAAAATTCTGGTGTGAATATAAAAATGCCCTGCTGGAGTATGGCGTACCTCCGAGGGACTCGCAGTACTACATGCGCAACATCGACCGATACATAAAAGTAACGGACGGCGTAAAGCTCAGGGAACAGGACGGAAGAGACATCGAGTTCTACCTGATGCAACTGTTCAAGGAAGGTAAGCTGGATGAATTAAAATATGTCCAGCACGTTAAGGCGCTGAGAATCCTCTTCCAGAAAGTTGTCAAAGCCGAATGGTCAAAGGACTTCCCATGGGAGGAATGGAAGGCACCACACCTGAATTTCCCCTCGAAACTGGAAATCTGGACGGACGATGAAGGTGAATGGCGGCCTGAGATCAAGCGGGAGAATTTCCGCGACGAACTCTGCAACTTCAAGGCACGCGACATGTTTGAACGCCATTTCGAGAAACTGCGCACTGAAATCCGCAAAAAACACTACTCCATAAGAACGGAAAAGACCTACGAGGAATGGGTGGCTCGTTTCATTGTCTTCAACGATTTTAAGGATCCAGTCCTCCTGTGCGCCCGGAATGTATCCGAATACCTGGCCTACCTGGCAACCGTGCGAAAGATTTCTGCAAGCACACAAAACCAGGCACTCTGCGCCCTTACTTTCTTCTGGAAACACGGGCTTGGTGTGGAACTTGGCGAACTGGGCGAATTTGAATATGCAAAAAAGCCGCAAAGAGTACCGGTAGTTCTCACAAAAGGGGAAGTGAAGAAGTTCTTTGAGCATATTGACGGTGCTTTTGAATTGATGGCAGGGCTTCTGTACGGGGCCGGGTTGCGGGTGATGGAATGCGTCAGGCTGCGGGTTAAGGATGTCGACTTTGATGCCGGCCAGATTATTGTGCGCGACGGAAAAGGCGCAAAAGACAGGATCACCGTCCTGCCAAAGAAGTACGAGGCCAAGTTAAAAGCACACCTCATAAAGGTAAAAGATCTTTTCGTGGCAGACAGGAAAGCTGGCGTGGAGGATGTTTACATCTGGCCGTCACTGGAACGTAAGAATCCCTATCTCGGAAAGGAATGGGGCTGGCAGTATGTCTTTCCCGCGGCCACTTTCTCAACAGATCCGCGGAGCGGAAAAGTGCGGAGACATCATGCGAATGAGCAGGTACTGCAGAGAGCGGTAAAAGAAGCTGCACGGGCAGCTGGACTGGTTAAAGATGTACACTGTCACACCCTCCGGCATTCCTTCGCCACACACCTTCTGGAATCTGGATACGACATACGGACAGTCCAGGAACTTCTGGGCCATTCAGATGTATCAACCACTATGATTTATACCCATGTACTCAATCGCCCCGGCGTTGCCGTCCGCAGCCCGGTCGACCAATGAAAGCCACGGGGTGGCACCTCTTCCCTCCGGTTCAATCTGCCCATGGCGGATTGTGTAAACCCATTGCCACACACCCTCTCCGCCCCCATCCCAGACAAAACCCCTCATCTGCGGTTACAATTTCCTGACTTCTGGACACTGAATTCTGCATTCTTCCCTGTTATTTTTCCTCGCATTATTACCTCCATTCCTGTAGCTTTTCTGCAGATTTGGCCGCGCATTGGCTTGTCAGGGAGGAACGAGTTATGTGAGCAAATTACAACTTACCCTACCCCGCCTGCCTTGCGCAGTTGACTCATGCATGCATAATTGACGGGCACGGAGTGTCTCAGATCTCAGGTTTTGAGACACTTTTACCCGAAATGATGTAAAAAGCTCATTTTCGAGCAAAAACAGCATATTGTTAAGGAAATAAACACGTAACATACAGTAGTTTAGGCAACCAGTCCTACCTAATGGTTTAGGCAACTAGTTGCCTAAACCATGTTAGATGATCAGAAAATGAAAGACACAATCATCACTACACCAAGGAAAATAACCGATCGTGTGCGCCAGCTGTGCAACCAAATTGATCGAACACAGAAGCCGAGATATGTAGCAGTCAGGCCCGAAGAATATGCTCGGGAAACCGACTGCTTCTTCAATGTGGACGAGAAGATCCAACGGGAAGGTGGTAGACGACAACTTGGATGGACGATTTGGGAAATGAAAAATGTCTTCCTAGAAGCAGAATTTCATGCCGTGTGGCAGTCAGAGAGCGGACAACTCGTTGACATTACGCCCAAAAAAGATGGAGAGAGGCGTATTTTGTTTCAACCTGACTCTATCAGGACGTACAATAGAGAATCTGTTGACAATATTCGCCTTGCTTTACGCAATGATCCAGAAGTTAACGAATACTTACATCTTCATGAACGATTCAGGACTATTCTGAAAGACCACCGCATTGGCAATTCAGCACCAGGTGGGTTTCCCGTATCATTACCATTACATGCTCAAAACGAAATCATACTGATTCAAAAACGACTTTTGGAATTACAACCCATAATTTCACGGATGTCATTAAGATAGGAAATCATCTAACAAGGTCTTGCACCGTACCGTCGGAAGCCGCCGGCCGGTGAAGACATGCGTTCGAAGGAATGAAATGAGAATACGAGATCATCTTGCAAAGAAGCGCCGCATTGTCTTCCTGACGGCGTTTGTCTGCTGGCTCGTGTTTGGCATTGCCGGGTTCATGGGCTCACCATCCAAGCACACCGGGATGCCTCCGCTCATGCTCCTTGCCTTTGCGGGATTCATGGGCTGCGTGTTCTTCATGCTCTTTGGCCTCAGATGTCCAAACTGCAAAAACAATCTCGGATACGCGATACAATGGCCTACTTCATTTTGGGGGATATCAGACAAGTTGAAGTTCTGCCCTTTTTGTGGGGTGGAACTGGACAAGGAAATGAAAGACCTTCGAACCAGGCCATCCAGCCTATCGGAGACCCGCGGCGGGCCTCCTCAGGCTGATGGCTGACGTTGGGAACAAAAAGAAATGAGTAAGAAATGAGCATAATTCAACAAATTAAGGAACATTGGCTAACATGGCTAGTTTCACTTATAATTACAACCATTGGCATAACATGGGCCGTGGCAACCAAGATTATGGTCGAACCGAGAAATTTCGAGATTGATCGCCTAAAGGCAACCATCGCCACTGCCCAAAAGGAAAGTGACTTAAAGCAGAAGGATTCAACTGATAATTTCGCGATGCCGCCAACATGGTTGCGAGAAGATGAAGGCGCCACTTTTCTCGCAGGACAGGGCAGTGTCACTATTCGTCATGCCGACAGCATGAATATTTTTCTCCGGGTCAATTTACCAGACGGTTCAGAGCAAGATTGGAATGACATTCAACCGGGTGGTCGTCGTTCATTCACTTACAGAGATAGGACTTACTTTCTCTACGTGCTTGGCGCAGACACCAACAGAGCACAGATTGCCGTAGGAACAAAGAAAAACTAGTTCCCAACCAATCTCTGCATGGTATTTTTCAACCGCGGCGGTTGAAAAAACCATGAGAGTGATCGTTCGCCATGAGAGAAATGAAATCAAAAGAGAAAACTATTCTTGATCGCATCAAATGTCTTGAAGATGCAATTTTCAAAGGTCGTGAGTACCTGGAAACTGGCGCGCACGCACATTGGCATGGATTTAAGCCCATATTCGCGGAGAAGGTAAAAGATGGCAAGATACTCCCCCCTCACAAGGATTGGGTGAAAAATGTCTTTGTCCCAAGTCACGAGAAAGCTTTAATGGAAAATCAAAAGATACTCGAGAAACTGACTCAGCAGAAGAGAAAAGTGGCGAACAAGGGCAAGGAGCGTATCAGGTGACCAGCGCGGCGCTGGCACCTTCACGCTCATGCCATTCGTTCGACACAAAATGAAAAAAGATAGAAAACAATTGTTTCTTGCAGTGTTCCTGTGGAGCATTGTTGTCCTTCTCCTAGCGACGTTACC
>MHBM01000200.1:7693-8394 GCA_001804885.1 Lentisphaerae bacterium RIFOXYA12_FULL_48_11 | reverse complement strand
TACCTCTACTGCGATAACAAGCAGGGGTTGGAAATTCTCGAAAAAATGGCAGCCTGGCTCAAGCTCCGAATTGATCGCCTGGGTCATGCACAACAGCAGAAGGCGCTGGGTAATGAACACGGAGGAATAAACGAAGTACTTGCCAACCTGTACTCTGTAACTGGCAACCCCGATCATCTCAAGCTCGCAAAAGAATTCAACCATGAGGTGATCTTCAGCCCTCTCGCAAAAGGAGAGGACGCGCTGAACGGCAAACATGCCAACACTCAGATCCCAAAGATTATAGGGGCTGCACGTGAATACGAACTTACAGGTGATACTGAGCTCAAAGCAGTGGCTGATAACTTCTGGAAGTTTGTCGCAATTGACAGGTCATACTGCACAGGTGGACACAGCGATGCAGAACACTTCTTCCCTGTCGACGAGTTTGCAAAACATCTGACGGGAGTCACATGTGAAACTTGTAACACCTATAATATGCTAAAGCTTACCCGCCATCTGTTCGCCTGGGAACCGTCTGCCAGAATAATGGATTTCTATGAACGTGCACTTTTCAACCAGATCCTTGGCTCACAGGACCCGGCTACAGGAATGATGATTTATTTCGCCTCTTTAAAACCTGGTCACTTCAAGGTTTACAACACTCCATATGACTCATTCTGGTGCTGCACAGGAACCGGCATCGAGAACCATGGCAAATA
>MHBM01000200.1:0-7683 GCA_001804885.1 Lentisphaerae bacterium RIFOXYA12_FULL_48_11 | reverse complement strand
ATTTACTTCTACGACGCTGACTCTCTCTACCTGAATCTGTTCATAGCTTCAGAACTGAACTGGAAAGAAAAGGGCCTGGTGGTCAGACAAGAAACCAGTTTCCCGGAACAGGACACGACTAGACTCACCATGACATGCGAAAAGCCCCTTAAATTAGCTCTCAAGGTCAGATATCCCTCCTGGGCAACTTCATCAAGCATGGCCATAACTGTTAACGGCAAAAAGGAAGAATTTCCAGGAACTGTCGGCTCCTATGCCACAATCGAGCGTGAGTGGAAAAATGGCGACCAGGTGGAAATAAAACTCCCAATGTCACTGCATGTCGAAACATTACCTGGAGAAACGGGCACTGTTGCGGTCATGTATGGACCCATAGTCCTTGCAGGCGAACTTGGCAAGGAAGGACTGGACAAAATATCTCCGTACATAAAAGGCCAGTCGGATCTGGAAAGACTACCAGTCCCCGACATTACAATTCTGGTCTGCGAAGCCAAGGCTCTTCTTGGCAAAATAGAACCTGTTGCCAACAAGCCGCTGACATTCAAAACAAAGGGTATCGGCCGTCCGAAAGACATAATATTATCGCCCTATTATAAGTTGCATCACCAGCGCTTCTCCGTTTACTGGAAATTATATTCAGAAGAAGAATTTAAAAAGAAAGAAGCGGAGATTGAAGCAGAGGCAGCCAGACGCAAGGCTTTTGAAGCCAGCATCGTTGACGAGGTCAGGCCGGGAGAGCAGCAGCCCGAAACAGATCACGGGTTGAAATCCGAAAACTCGCATTCCGGAGATTTTCATGACAGAAAATGGCGCGACGCCAATAGCTGGTTCAGTTATGAAATGAAAGTGGCAAAAGGCAAACCCGCGGCTCTTCTCTGCACCTACTGGGGTAGCGATACCGGCAAACGTGAATTTGACATTCTTGTGAACGGGCAAAGCATTGCCACCCAGAAACTAAACAAAAACAGGCCCGGTGAATTCTTTGATCAGAAGTATACCATCCCTGAACAACTTACAAAAAATGCGGAGAGAATTACTGTCAGGTTCCAGGCACATCCAGGCTGTATTGCCGGCGGACTATTTGCAGTTAGAACTTTAATCAACGAGCTACCGAACAATTGATCTGTAAACGAATCTACTATTTCATGGCCAAACCAATTTTGAGATAGATTCTAGTCGATAAGCTCAAGGAACTCACGATAAGCTTCTACTACCACGGCACGGCCTATCATCTCAACATTGAGACAAACCTTACTCTGCCCTTTCATGGAACTGACCATGCCTTCTATGCCCATAAATGGCCCACCGGTAATCCGCACGCGCTTACCCCGTTCCAGCGCGACACATGATCCAAGAGTAGGATCTGCCATTAAAGCCTTGCGTATCTGCTCCAGCTCGAAAAGAAACTCCTGTTCCCTTGGCGGAACAAGAATCCTTACAATATTGTTTGTCTTGAGAAGCCCCAGTCTCTGCTCTTCGTCAGCAGCGGCAAAGAAATATCCTGGAAATACCGGTTTCTCCACAAGCACCTTGCGACGCTGATAAACCTTCCGCTCCATGCGCAACGGCAGATAATACTCCATATCCTGAATACGGCAGTACTCAGCCAGCTTTTTCTCGCACCTCGGCTTTAAATACATGACCATCCAACTCATGGGGAAAGACTTTAGACATTATATTCAAACAATGCAAATCTGCTGTTAATATGATTTTTTTGTCCCTTTTTAACATTTTTTATGGCTGAATATTTTTATGCGGTACTTTTTAAAAACAATTATATCAATTTTTGCTTCAGGATTAATGGCAGCCACTTCAATCGCCGAGGAAATTGCCGTTATTCGCGGCACAACATCAACACCCAATGACAGTGAACGGAATTATGCCGATGCTGTAACTAAAAGAATCACCCGCTGGCTTACCGAACTCAATATCGCCTATCGCGTTCTGGACGATAATGCTGTTTCAGCGGATACACTCACAGGTATTTCAACGATAATTCTGGGATATAACCCCAAACTGCCAAGACATGAAATGATAACTCTTGCAAATTTTGCAGGCAGAGGCGGAAAATTTATTGTTTTTTATTCCTCGGATCACGAACTCGCAAACCTGTTGAACATGAAACTTGGAAACTATGTTTCAGCCGAAACCGGAGGCCGCTGGAGCCTGATGCGTTTTCTCGAGTCCGCCCCGCCCGGCCTTCCGGCAACAATCATCCAGGAGTCACGAAACATCAGGCCTGCCTATCCTGCAAACGGAAAATCAAAAATAATGGCAGTCTGGGAGGATGCTTCCGGCAAATCATCAGAAGCACCTGCCTGGGTACAATCGTCTCGTGGGTTCTGGATGTCGCACATTCTGCAGGATGACGGTGACACCGAAAACAAGAAACAGATGCTACTGGCCTTGACGGCACACTGCGCGCCCGGCATATGGCCAGCCGTTAATGCTCACCACATGATAACGTCATCGGTCCTGCCCGGTTACCCTGATTTCCCTTGTACCATCAAGGGGATAATTTCGCATGCACTCGGCACACAGTCGGAATCAAGGGCACGAGTCCTCGTTGACAGGGCTTCCGCCGCTTATCTCGAGGCACGACAACTGTTTGATGACAAACAACACCAGAAAAGTGTCGAGAAATGCAGAATACTCAGTTCGCTGCTCGCAGAGGCTTATGCATGTATTCAACCACAGGCTCCTGCAAAATTTCGCGGGGTATGGGAACAGACAGGCATTGGGCTCTATCCCGGAAACTGGTCGCGCACCTGTAAGATTGTGGCGGACAACGGATTTACCGATATACTGCCGAACTTCCTGATGTCCGGTATTGCACATTACAACAGCAGAATCATACCCGCATCCAACTCGCTTCGGCTGTATGGAGATCAACTGGCTCAATGCCTTGAAGCCGCACATAAAAACGGACTGCGTGTTCATGTATGGAAAGGCTGCTGGAGACTCGACTATGCACCCGATGAACTCATCCGGAAATTCAGCAGCGAAAACAGGCTGATGATTTCGGACTCAGGCAAGTCAAACAACTGGCTATGTCCTTCGCATCCAGACAATCTGCGGCATGAAAAAGATACCATAAGAGAAATCCTTCAGAATTATCCTGTCGATGGAATACAGCTTGATTTCATCAGGTTTAAAGACTCAAGAACCTGTTTCTGCCAGGGTTGCAAAAAAAGGTTCGAAACTGACACAGGACAGAAAGTCCGAAAATGGCCAATACCGATTAATGCTGAAGGTCGCAGGGAATTCAATCGCTGGCGATGCGCCCAGATTACGAGGCTGGTCCGCGACGTACGTGCCATAACAAGAGAGATGCGGCCGAAATGCCTGCTTTCTGCTGCTGTCTACGCAAATTATCCCTCAGTTGCAGACAGTATTGCACAGGACTGGGGAAACTGGCTTAAGGATGATCTTGTGGATTTCGTATGCCCTATGGACTATATCCAGAATACCGTTCAGTTTTCAAATACGGTACAGAAACAACTGGCCCTGCCTTCAGCTGCAGACAGAATATATCCCGGAATCGGAGTTACTGCATCAGAAAGCCGACTGACTCCCATTCAGACCATGGATCAAATTACAATTGTTTCCAGAAGTGGCGCAAAAGGTTTTGCACTTTTTGATCTGGATCGATTCCTGGAAAAAGAGGTTCTTCCATTACTCCACCTGTCAGCTACACCTTCCCCTTAACTCCGCAATAATAACACGGTTACTTCACTGCTTTCAATGTTGCTGCAAAACCGCCATAAGGCAACATCTTCACCATAAATGTAAGATCAGCCAGCTGCACCGACATCTTAACCTGGCCATTCGGTAAAACAACTGCCCATTCACCCGCAAAGGCAATATTAATCATGTACACCATCCCCAGACTAAACAGCAAAGCTTTCACAAACACCTCCGGCATTTAGCTGATGATTGAATAACAGAGGTCCAGAAAAGAATTATCCATTCTTTTTACTTTGTGGCACTCGCAATCCGATGCAGTTCCCAGTCCCTCTTATCTTCCAAGTAAAGAATCCACTGGGCGCAAGCACTGATCAAATGGGCATAGCCACCCGTATCTGAAAACTCATCCCAGTTTACTCCAGGCAGAACGGAACCAGCACCAATTCCGGTAGGAATATAACCATACTGATTAAATATGGCCTCCCATGTTAATAGCCCCTGACCAAGCTCCTTTTCCAGAGCAGCTTTTACTTCAGCACCGGAAATAGTTGGAAAAAAATTATTTGCTGTTATCTGCTGCTGAGCCTTTATCCATAAATCCGGATACATTTTGAGAGCCTGCAAGCCCCAGCCGCATACAACCATGTTCTGCGGTCCAAAACGGGAACCGATTGGCCGTGGTTTCCCATTCGGCCCCTTACGCTGCGACCTGTAATCAACAGGCTTTCCATTAATAAACGAATAAGGGTGAAGATCGAAAACGTTTATACCAGGCGGGGCCGGATCATCATCACAATACATTCTGTAAAGCATGGGAAGTGTAAAAGCATCATATACCAGCCAGAAAGCCGCAGGTTCTGTTAGCGTACCTTCCCTTGCCACAGAAACATAGTACCTGTACTGCTGATCATCAGCAAAACCAGGAATGTTGATTTTTTCGCCCGGTTTGTAAGCAAAAAGTGCCCGGCGATAATCGCTGCGCCCGGCCGCGACCGTATTCCATGAAATCGCTGGAAGTGCTGTAAGCATTGATGAATCACTTCGCGCGATCGCATGCGCTGCCTTTACCATCGGTATGGCAGGCGCACCATGCCGCGTCCGGCTTTCTTGCAGATTGGCAGTAGCTTCAGTTATCTCAGAAGTGAGTTTTGCATCCGACTCTCTCACAAGCAACCAGGCCTGTTCCAGCATGGCAGCAAGATCCTGTGCCATGTGACTTGATGACCCGTGCGAATAACCGCTTAGTCTTTTTTCCGGATTAGGCCTGTTACCCCATTCATTTCGGCCTGCGAAATTGACGTGTTCATCCTTATCTTTCCGGTTCAGCATCTCGAGACTGACAGAAGCGCCGTCATCCCACCAGTATGGAACGAATCCCTTTTCACGCCCCTGCAGGAGCCACTCCTTGCTCACACGCCAGCCGCGATCATCTCCAGGCCGGCCATCATTGCGCTCAGAAGTGAAGAGCTCGTCGGCATGATTCAGAATCTTGAGGTAAAATGGAAGCTGCCATTTGAGAAGAATGTCGCGGTAGAACGGGTCTCCGGTAGAACGAGATGCATTAATCATGGCTACAGCAAACCATGACCCATCATGCATGGTATCGAGCCCCTCACCCTGTATCCATTGCTGGACGGTACCTTTTTTCCTAACCCAGAAATATTCGTAGATCATACCTTTCTGAGGTGAAACAGGATCTGTTTTCAGATGATTGTCGACAACAAACGAAGCAAGCCGCTTCATGAAAACTTTCGCTTCAATTACGGTCATTGCCTTCTTGCCGGCAGCTTCTACGGTCCAGCCAGAATTGTTTGTCTGCCCAAAGGTGTTGAACGCCAAGCAGATTAAAGCAAGAATGTAAACACCATGTGTACGGTTCATATTCCTGGAAAAACTTATATCAGTCCCCAAGACTCACGTCGAGCCCTGTTCATCATTCTTACAGCCTCTGTATCCCCGACAATTGTTTCCCTTTCAGTATCCCACTTGATCTTACGACCCGTCCTGATGCAGATATCGCCCAGATGGCTGATAAAATCCGACTGGACTGCCGAATCAATATCACTCGCAGGAGTTTGTCGCGTTTTCACCGCCTTAACGAAATTCAAGTAATGATGATTATCCTGCAGAAGATGTATTTCATCCGGCTTTATTTTTACTTTCAATAATGACTCGCTACTGGCAGTAATACCACCTCTGCTTGGTGCAACCCAACCTTCAGTTCCGGTAAATGTGGTCTTGTCCCCTCCGGGTTTCAAAGTAAATGTCACTCCACTCGAGTATCGGCCCTTTATATCCCAGTCAACAACAGTATCAAACAGGCCATCCTCTGGGATTCTCCCTGTTCCTTCGTATTCCACCGGGATATGCGGATAACCCCAGTGAGCTATATCAAGTGGATGAGCCCCCCATCCCGCTATGAAACCAAGCGCGTAATCATAAATATGCCAACGCCCGCCTCCGACAACACGATCAGTTGTATAAGGTGTAACCGGAGCCGGACCAAGCCACATTTCATAATCCAATCCGTCGGGTACCGGCTGTGGATCTTGTTTACCTCCCGTAGCCCCGTTCGGCGCAATCACATCAATCGACCGCAATTCTCCGATGTAACCATTGCGTACCAGTTCCGCCGCAAAACCGCAATGCTGACTGAAACAACGCTGCTGCGTACCGTACTGAAAAATCGCACCATACTGGCGAACAACATCCCTCATCAGCTTGTTCTCGGCGATACTGACACCTAGAGGCTTCTCAACGTAAACATCCTTCCCGGCCCGGACAGCAAGAGCTGCCGCAGGCACATGCCAATGATCTGGCGTAGCCACCACAACAGCATCGATGTCGGGCCTGGCAAGTATTTCTCTGAAATCCCTATAAGCTTCGCAACTCTTATAGGTTCCCTTCTCACGTTTAGAGGCATAGTGGTCATTGACAGTTTTTGCCCGTGACTCACGCCGGTCCTTGAAACAATCGCATACGGCCAGTATCTGCGTCTCCTCCAGGTGCAACATTCCATTCATCACACCTCCACCCTGCCCACCAACACCAATATGACCAAGAGTGACCCTGTTACTGGGTGCATTCGCACCGAATACAGACGAAGGCAGAATCTCCGGAAAAACAGACACCATTCCCCCTAATGTAACTGCCCCTTTGAGAAAATTCCTGCGTGAGATACTCTTCATAATGCTTACCTCCATCTCTTTCCCTGAACTATAACTCATCTATGTGAAATACTCAATTTTGGATCTTTCTTCGCCGATTTATTATGAAAATATTAATTTAAAATCGACATTTCATTTATGCATCCCACCATTCCCTCAGCCTCTGCACTGACTTCTTGACGTTGTCTGGGCCTGCGATCTCCAGAGTCGTGGCGCCATCGAAACCTGACTTCTTCAGGGCTTGCGCTATCTCCTTGATTCCCACAACTCCATCGCCGAGCGGTATCACAGCCATACCACAACCGAACATCTTGCCTCGTTTCTCTTCCATATCACTGGACATATCCTTCCAGTGAACATGCTTGATTCGTTTTCCAAACGTCTTGATGTAATCCAGAGGATCTGCACCACCAAGCCAGCTGTTACCGGTATCCAGACATATACCAACGGTTTTCTCGTGACCAAGCGCGTCCAAGAGTTCCCCCATGCTGTCCACCGAGTCCGTGACCATGCCATGCGGCTCGAGCAGAAGATCAAGCCCAAGTTCCTCTGCCCACAGAACGGGTTCATATAGTTTTTCCTTGATTGTAAAAATTCGTTCCTTCGAGCTTAGTTTGTGGCCAAACTCTGTCGAGGGATCACCTTCAGTTGTAATTACATCCTTGATGCCAAGCAACTTTGCCAGTCTAATAGCCTTGATTATCTCTGTCGTGCCATATCTGTCGGGACTCACTGGATCCAACAGGTTTGCATGTGCACAAAAGGCTGTAAGTTCAATCCCTGCAATCTTGACCATCTCGCGAATTCGAGCCGGATGACTGTCCAGACT
>MHBM01000199.1 GCA_001804885.1 Lentisphaerae bacterium RIFOXYA12_FULL_48_11 | reverse complement strand
ACAAGAGGGAATCCGGAGACAAGGAGCCAAGGTTGTTCGAGATCACAAGAAAAGCTCTTCAAATACTTGTTGCCCGTTCCGGCACGAACGGTTTCTTTATTATGGTTGAGGGTGGCACAATTGACAAGTATGCCCACAGTAATCTCTCGACAAATGTGATAACTGAAGTCCTTGAGTTTGATAAAGCTGTTTCCGATACTATTGAATTCCTGAAAGAAAAAGGGTTGCTTGAACAGACATTGATTGTTGTTACAGCTGATCATGAAACAGGCGGCCTGGTTATTACTGACAAACCTGATGTGACCAGGGGTTCTGCGGATTCCAAAAAGGCAAAGACGGTGGATGGCGCTGCAATCAATATGCCTGAAGCGGCTCCGGCTAATCGTTTCTATGTCAACTGGATGGTCAAGAGTCACACATGTACCTGGGTGCCGTTGTTTGCGGCCGGTCCGGAATCACCGCGTTTTGCCGGGCGTCATGACAATACAGATGTTGCAAAGATAATAACATCCCTGCTCCAATAGCTGTCAGCGCACTTTGTAAAATGTTCAGAAAGGCTGCGTTTGATCTTTCTGTTTTCGGTCTTGTGAAGAAAAGGAGGAGTCATGAAACGAATATTGACTGTGCTGGTTTGTGTCTGGTGTCTTCAGCTTGTTGTTTGTACAACGGCGCAGGTTGAATATGTGGATCCGTCCATTGGCGGAGTAGGTTTTCTCCTCGAGCCGACACGGCCTACAATCCATCTGCCAAACAGCATGGTGCGTGTGTATCCGGTCAGGAAAGATTTTCTAGATGACCGTATTCGTTCGTTTCCCCTGACAATAATATCCCACCGTCTGGGTGAATTGTTCTGGCTGATGCCATGCGACGGCGTGCCTGACGGTTGTGCTTGGGACCGTGCGGTGGCATATGATCAGGAGAAAACAACTCCTTATTATTATTCGACACGATTTGACGATTCGCTGATCCGGGTTGAATTTTCGCCCACTGAGCGCTGCGGCTATTTTCGTTTTTCCTTTCCGTCTGGCAAGGCAACTGTACTGCTGGCCAACCGATTTCCCGGTGAATTGGAAAGGCAGAGTGAGACAGTTGTTGCCGGTATCGAGCGGTTCAACGACATGCAAGCGTTTATGTATGGTGAATTCAGCGTGCCCGTAACGTCGACTGTTGAAAAGGATGGTGCTAAGAGTCGGTTGGTTGTTTTTGCGAAGCAGGACCAGAAGCGTCTGGAGTTCCGGTATGGCGTTTCATTTATCAGCATTGAGCAGGCAAAAAAGAATCTACAGAAAGAAATTCCGAAATGGGGATTCGACAAGATCAAGGTTTTTGCAATGGATCGCTGGAATAATGCGTTAGGCCAGGTTGCAGTAACCGGAGGTACTGAGTCTCAAAGGCGGGTTTTTTACACAGCGCTTTATCGTTCTTACGAGCGGATGGTCAACATAACCGAGTATGGCCGTTACTATAGTTCATTTGATCATAAGGTTCACGTGGACGCTAGACCCTTCTATGTGGACAACTGGATATGGGATACTTTTCGTGCGCTAGAACCGCTTCAGACGATCCTGAATCCTGAAGTGGAGGCTGATAAGATACAGTCATATGTTCGCATGTATGAGCAGTCTGGATGGATGCCATCGTTTGCGGTACTGTGGGGTGATTATGCGTGCATGAACGGCAATCACGCCGCTGGCTGGATTGTCGATGCATGGTTCAAGGGGATACAAAACTTTGACGTAAAGAAAGCATACGAGGGTTTGCGTAAGAACTCATTGGATGCAACTCTGTTGCCGTGGCGTAACGGGCCGAAGTGTAAGCTGGACGATTTCTACAGCGAGCGAGGCTACTTCCCGTCGCTGCCGCACGGTACCGCTGAAACCGAACCGATGGTACATCCTTTTGAGAATCGGCAGTCTGTAGCAGTTACGCTTGGGGCCAGTTATGACGACTGGTGTATTGCGCAACTGGCAAGGACGCTCGACAAGGCCGCAGATCATGAACTTTTCATGAAAAGAGCGGGTAATTACGCGAATGTTTTCCGGTCGGATAAGGGCATGATGTGGCCCAAAGATGCCGAAGGGAAATGGATTGAACCGTTTGATCCCAAATTTGATGGTGGAATGGGCGGTCGTGCCTATTTCGACGAGAATAACGCATATACCTATAACTGGGATGTGCTCCATGACTTTGCTGGTTTATTTGGGCTTATGGGTGGACTTGGCCGGGCAGAGGCCATGCTTGATCAGCTTTTCCGTGAAGATATTGGAAGAAGTAAATATGAGTTCTGGAGCAAATTTCCGGATTCTACCGGTCTGGTCGGACAGTTCTCAATGGGTAATGAGCCCAGCTTCAGCACGCCCTATGTCTATAACAGGCTTGGAGCTCCATGGAAAACACAGAAACGAATCCGCCTTCTGCTCGAGTCTTTCTTTCCTGATACGTTACTCGGAATCCCCGGTGATGAAGATGGCGGTGGTATGAGTGCATTTGTTGTTTTTTCCATGATGGGCTTTTATCCCGTTACGCCGGGTCTGCCTGTTTATGATGTTGGAAGTCCAGTGTTTGATTCAGTCATGATCAGGCTGCATAACGGTGAAAAAATTAAAATTATTGCGCGTAACACATCAAAGGACAATAAATATGTTCAGAGTGTCCGCCTGAATGGAAAGAATGTGAATCGCGTATGGTTCCGGCATGCTGATATTTCCAATGGTGGTGTCCTGGACCTGCAGATGGGGGGTATACCTAAGAAAACACTCGGTGCCGATCCAGCCGATTTTCCTCCATGTTCGAAGACCCTTGATCCGGTCAGCTTCTTGGGACGATAAAAAAGAGTAGCCGGTATGCGTGGGAAGAGGTTGTTATGGGTGGGCGCAATCAATTTCGGATATTTGCATGTGTGTGCGGCTTGCTGCTTTTAACAGCAAGGTTACGGGGTCCAAGGTTACGGGGTCAGACTGTGAATAACAAATAAGTTATTGACGGTTTGGATGTGATGTGCGAGTGTGTTGTAGTCATGCCAAGACCGCCGAGAAAAGAATATGCCGGAGCGCTGTACCACGTGACCAGCCGAGGGAACGGGCGGGCGCAGATTTTCTTTGAGGATGTAGACAGGAAGCGTTTCCTGGCACAGTTGCAGGATTGCCTGGAACAATACGAAGTTATTCTCTATGCCTATGTGCTGATGGCGAACCATTACCACCTGCTGGTCCGGACGCGGCAGGCCAACCTGGGTAGATTCATGCAGAGACTGAATACCAGTTATGCGCTGTACTCCCGGTATAAACACAAGAAACCTGGGCATAGACTGGAAGGTCGGTATAAAGCCAAGCTTGTACAGAGTGATGAGTATATTCTGGCATTGACGAGATATATTCATCTGAATCCTGTTAAGGTAAGGGCTATAAGAAGTCTTGAGCGAGAAGAACGAAGACGGTTTCTTGAGAAATATGACTGGAGCAGTTACAGGGGATATGTGGATCCGAAGCGACGGGAGGATTTTGTCTGTTACGATATGATGAAACTGTTAGGTGGTGGTGATCGAAAGAGGTGTAGGGCGTATTGCAGGTATGTGTATGGTTTTCTGATGGATGATGATGCGCAGATAAGGGAGGCGTTGGAACGAAGCTGCCATGGTATAGGGGATGAGGAGTTTGTTAAAGAACTTGAACAGGAGTTGAGGGACAGGAAGGTTGGGACCGACTTGGATCGGGATGTGGATTATCCCCGCGAGCATATATCAGCGGATCGTATTGACAAGGTTGTGGCAAGGGAATATGGGGTAAAGGCTACAATGTTGAAGGCTGACGGACACACAAGAGGAATGGGGCTGGCGAAAGCGGTGGCGATGGAGTTGGCGTGCAGGCTGACCGGTTTGAGGCAGAGGGCGATTGGCGCTCGATACGGAGGAGTCAGTTCCCAGGCTGTCAGTCATGCTCGCAGACGTGTCAAGACGGAGATGTCATCAGATTGCCTGGCCAAGCTTGCAGCCGTAATTCGTTCCGTCGAGTTATAAGATTGTTATTCACAGTCTGACCCCGTCGCACAGTGACCCCGTAGCAGGAAGGCGTAAGTCCACGGTTAGTAAGTAAACTGCTGTTTGGAATGTTTTCCCCTGAGATAGGTGAAAGGAGTGTTAAGGAAGTGGAACAGCTTGTCAAGCAGATGATTGGAAAACAGGAAGTTATCCAGGCGGTAAATGAGATGTTTATTACGATGGACAGATTCGACTGGGATGGTTTCCTGAAATGTTTTGCAGATGAGGTTGAGGACGATTATACATCGCTTTTTAAGGGAGGCCCAAACAAGGTAAAGCATTCTGATGTGCTTGAGCGTTGGAAATATCTGAAGAAATTCTCAGCATTATATCATTCCCTCAGTAATCACAAGGTTACGGTCAGGGGCGACGATGCTGACTGTTATTCATACGTTTATTCAATGCATGTTCTTTCAGATAACGGAAGAAATGATATCTGGAAGGTTATTGGTTTCTATGATCATCATCTCGTTAGGACCGCCACGGGATGGAAAATGGATAGAATGAAATTCACTGCAGTATCTGTGACAGGTGTGGATGTTCTGAGAAAACTTGGGGTGTACGATAAGATTCAGGATAAGTGGAAAGTGTAGAATGAATTATTGTCGTTAAGGTTGTAGGGTTTTCTTTCTTGGCAGGAGAGTGCAGGGTTGCTAAACATTTAAACATGAAACAGATTTCCCGCCGCTCTTTCTTCAGTGTTACTACCGGTGCTGGTATTGCCACAACTGCCGGTTGTGTCGCGGTGAATCTAAAGCAGGGTTACATTGATGCCCATGTGCATGTCTGGACTCCTGATACTTCAAAATATCCACTGGCGCAGGGGCTGACCAAGAAAAGCGGAGTAGACAGTTTTACGCCTGAACAGCTCTTTGTGCACTGCAGACCCGAAGGGGTGGCTCGTGTCGTGTTGATCCAGATGAGTTTCTACCAGTTTGACAACAGGTACATGCTTGATGCCATTGCGAAATACCCGGATGTGTTCAAAGGTGTTGCCATGGTGAACGAACATGAGGCAGGTGTTATGCGGAGCATGAAGGATCTGGCCAGGCAGGGGATACGCGGCTTTCGCCTGATGGTCGGCAAGGAAAATGACCCGGAGAAATGGCTTGGCAGTGCTGGTATGTCGGAAATATGGCGCACGGCGGCTGATGAAGGGCTTAGTATCTGTACTCTGGTCAACCCCGAAATGTTACCGTTTATTGGCAAGATGTGTGTTAAATATCCGCGAACAAATTTAATAATTGATCACTTTGGGCGTATTGGCATAACGGGAACGATCCAGCGTGCCGATCTTGATTGCTTGCTGAGCTTGTCAAAATATCCTCAGGTATATGTAAAGACATCGGCATTTTACGCTCTTGGCCGGAAACAGGCGCCGTATCTTGATCTTGGTCCCATGATCCGAGATTGTCGGGACAACTTTGGCGCACAGCGACTGATGTGGGCAAGTGATGCTCCTTTCCAGGTCGATCAGGGACACAACTACCATGATTCTGTTTCGCTGATCAGGGACCGGTTGGATTTTTTGTCCGCCGAAGACAGGGACTGGATGCTGCGTAGAACAGCTGAAAAATTATACTGGATTTGATGGCCTGTCAGGCGTCGACACTTCAATGAAAGCTGGTACATGGACTATCGGGCAGTTATCCGGTGTTGCTGTTTTTTCAGTTCTGCCAGGTTTATAGCTTTTTCAGTATGGCGCTGATCTTGTCTTCGTAGAGCTTTTGCCATTCAGGTGCCACAAGACAGTCGCAATCCTCCTGGGCAAAGCCCGTATTTTTCCGCTGTTTCTCTGTTGGTGCATAGTAAATATAACCATTACTGTAACCGGCAATAAAAGTGAATTTATGAGGAGATTTTTTCTTGATGTTAAGCCCGACTTCGGCCGAAGGTTCTCCCGGAAATGTAACCAGGATAAAGTCGCCGATCCGCATTCCCATAATTTCGATATCAATCGTTTTCTTTCCAGCGGCCACATTTTGCGCATGATGCATTTTCAGCAGATTCATGTTGGCTTGGATTATCGTCAGCTGTTCCATTGTGTGAATGTTCTGAATGTAGCGATCCATGTTTGTTCTGTTTTCTGCATCAAGTCTGTTCATATCATCTCGTCCTATCAACTTGTCGTGCATATAACGGTGGGAGTAATAGGCTGGATAATTGCTGGAAAGGTTGTATTGAACAAATAAAGGAACAAAAGTTTTCAGGTTAAGGCTCGTTCCTCGCAGGGACTGAAGTAACCTGGTCTGCTCTGCCTCCAGGGATGAGATTCGCTGCTCTAGGTCAGTTCCTCTAGGTAATGCAATAATTTCATTGATAATTTTTAATTCTCCATTTTCCATAGTGTGTATTTTCTTTAATGCCCGTATGGCGCTAAGACCCAGCATGTTTCCCTGCGCTTCTGCATCGTGAGGATTATGGACATCTTTGTACTGTACTGGATTGATGTCTCCGGTGCACCCCTGCAGGAAAAAGGCCATTGCTTCATTGCCTGCATTTTCTTCAATTACCTTTGAGGCAAAACCGGGGAAATCGGCTGTATTACCACCACCCGGTGTTCCCATGATTGGATGACATGCGAAATTATAAACCACAGCCATTGTTTTTCCGTCTTTTCTGTCGAGTCGAAGCAATCCTATGTCTGGATCAACAGGCCCAATATCTACAACATCTTCATCAGGGGGGAGTGAGTAAGCCCGCCGCACATCCGATTCCCTGCCGTTCTTCAATTTGAGACGTCGATTCTCCATGATCCTGTCCTCGCGGCCGACGCCGGCACCGATATTTACAGGAACAACATTCTGGCATGCCTTTTTGACTGCTTGTACTGTTAGTAATACGGTATCTGCACGTATCACTCCATGACAATGGCTGGCATTGATCAGGACGTTTGAAGGCTGAATATTCAGGTCTTTCTCAAGTTGTGAGCGTACGTCTGTGAGAAAGCTATTTTTGATTCTGCCCAGTTCTCCTATTGCAACTGCATCGATTGTAATAATAGCAGCCGTGGTCAAGCCATCCTTCAGAACCAAAGCTTTGACGTACAAAGTGTCATTAACCGGGCCTGCCTTGTAATCTGTTATGTCTACTTTGGCAACTCCTGCACAGATCTGGTCAGCATTCACAATGCTAATAGAGGAAAACCCAATGAACGCCAGAATTAGAGCAGCAAGTATTACGCTGCTTTTGTTGTGAACTTTCCGGTTGGCAAATAGAGTCGGGTTACAAACGTTGATAGATTTCATGGAAGTTCCTCCACTTTATGACCCGTTCAGCCGACGTAATGCCGGCGCAGTTATTGGGTCTCAATCTGTTGAAGTTGCATTACCGTGTCGAAATGGTGTTTAAACACCTTGTTCTTTATTGCAGCATAATTATGTTGGAATACGTGACAGGGCAAGACTTATTTATCTTTCTTCCCAAATTGACATTATTTTTGCCAGACCATGGTGTGGACTTCGCCGCTGTCTGGAGGCCATTTGGTTATAGTCATTGTTGAACCGTCGAGAGTTACCTCGGCTGGTATAATCCTTCCGCTCGGTATTGCTGTCAACTCAAGGTCGTTTCCTCCCATGGCTTTCATAACACCAGAACCATATTGTACGGTATCAAGTACAAAGTGGGTTTCAGTATAACTGCCGTCGGCTTCGATGCTAAGCATGCCGCCCTTCAACTGGAGATAGTCCGAATCCTGAACTTGTCCGTCTGCCTTGACAAAAGTTATGTCTATCAGTCTGTATGTCCCGATAAGCTGATCAATGGTCACATCTGATGTTGCATCATCATTGCATCCAGCCAAAAGAAACAAAAATATAATGCCTGCGAACCATATTGTTGACCAGCTTTGTTTTGTTTGGTCTCGTTTCATGTAATCAGTTCCCTTCCGTCTAGTTATCATTACTGAATATTGCAGTTACGTAAATACAACGATTTAATCAGATATCAGGATAAAACAACTCCACGCAAATCTGCAGAATACGGTACATCTTATCTTGACGTAATCAAGTTTGTCAAAGATCGATAAACCCGCGTTTCTGTTTATATTAACAATGCCGAATATTCGCATGGCGATTGTGTTTGACTCGAGTTATGGCCATTGATCAAATCGCGGGGCTTTTATTACAAGGAGGCAACTATGAACAGTCTGAAAGCTTTTCTCGTACTTTCGTTAATAACCCTTCCTGCAACCGTCAATGCGGAACATGTACTGCGTTATGACAAGCCGGCAACAAAATGGTCGGCGGAAGCTCTGCCTTTAGGAAATGGACGGATTGGTTGCATGGTGTTTGGCGGGGTGGACCAGGAGCATATCCAGTTCAATGACAGCAGTCTGTGGACAGGAGACGAGAACCCAACCGGCGACTACGGCAAGATGGGCGCCTATCAGAACTTCGGAGACTTGTTTATCGATATCGGTTCCCAGTCTGTCAGTGGCCCGGAAGTGGTTTGCGCGAGCGGCCACAAGGCCTACTAC
>MHBM01000198.1 GCA_001804885.1 Lentisphaerae bacterium RIFOXYA12_FULL_48_11 | reverse complement strand
AAAAAATGAAAATTCCGATGCCCGATGCCGGCATGGCGAGTACGATTGAAGAGGCAAAGGATGTTGCGGCACGTATCGGCTACCCGGTCATGTGTCGTCCTTCGTTTGTGCTTGGTGGGCGTGGAATGGAGATCATATACGATGAGGAGATGCTGGAACAGTATGTTGCAGCGGCTGTTGATGTAACCCCGGAGCGACCGATACTTATAGACAGGTTTCTGGACAACGCCCTTGAAACCGAGGCTGATGCCATGTCGGACGGCAATGATGCCTTTGTGCCTGCCATAATGGAGCATATTGAGCTGGCTGGTATTCATTCCGGTGATTCGGCGTGTGTAATTCCTCCTGTCAATATTCCTGAGAAACATATTAAAACAATCGAAGAGTATACACGCAGGATTGCCGTGGAGCTTAAGGTTGTCGGTTTGATGAACATGCAGTATGCGATTGCTAAAGATATTGTGTATGTGCTCGAGGCTAATCCGCGGGCATCCCGTACTGTGCCTCTTGTTTCCAAGGTTTGCAGTGTTTCAATGGCACGCATTGCAACCCAGTTGATGATGGGGGCTAAGCTTGCGGATGTTGGATTGAGGAAAATGAAAATTCCTCATTTTGGCGTAAAGGAATCTGTCTTTCCTTTCAACATGTTTCCTGAGGTAGATCCGTTGCTTGGTCCTGAGATGCGTTCTACAGGTGAAGTGCTTGGTATGGCGGATTCGTTTGGGCTGGCTTTTTATAAGGCGCAGGAGGCTGCTAAATCAACTTTACCTACGGAAGGAACGGTGCTTATTAGTATTTCTTCCAAGGATCGTAAGGGGCTTGCAGGTATTGCCAGGGAGTTCTCAAAACTTGGGTTTAAAATCATGACTACCCGGGGGACTCATGATTTCCTTAATGACAACGGTATCAGGTCAGATCTTATTCTTAAGCTTCACGAGGGCAGGCCGAATATTGCTGATGCAATAATGAACAAGGAGATCAATCTGGTTATTAATACACCGTCCGGGAAGCTGGGGCAAACCGATGATTCATACATACGTAAAGCGGCGATCAAGTACAAGGTGCCCTATATCACTACGCTTGCTGCAGCAGCTGCAGCAGCGAAAGGTATTGCCGCTTTTCGTAAAGGCAAGTCAGGCGTACGATCTTTGCAGGAATATCACGCGGATATAAAGTAGATTAGGGGCGGGAAAAGAGTAAATTATAATCCTGAAAAAGAACTGGCCGCGGCATATGCCGCGGCCAGTTTCATTTATGCCGTATTTGGATTGCTTAGACCAGGCCCTGGGCCATCATTGAATCTGCAACCTTGATGAAGCCGGCTATGTTTGCGCCAGCAACAAAGTTGCCTGGGCAACCGTATTCTTCAGCTGCATCTTTGCACTGAGTGTGAATGCTCTGCATGATTCTCTTCAGCTTGGCATCTGTTTCCTCGAATGACCAGTTGAGCCGCATGCTGTTCTGGCTCATTTCAAGTCCGCTTGTGGCCACGCCGCCTGCGTTTGCCGCCTTGGCAGGACTGAACAAAACCTTTGCTTTCAGGAATGCGTCGATTGCTTCAGGTGTGGATGGCATGTTTGCGCCTTCGCCGACAGCCTTGACGCCATTCTTAATTAATTTCTTAGCATCGTCGCCATTCAATTCATTCTGTGTCGCATTTGGCATGGCGATGTCACAAGGAATTGTCCAGACGTTCTTGGAACTTCCGGCGTCAGTATACTTTGCCGACTTTACCTCGGATGCATATTCCTTTATACGACCTCGGCGGACTTCTTTGATATCCTTGATAAGGTCGAGCTTGATTCCCTCTGGATCATGTATCCATCCGGTTGAATCGCTCATTGTCACGACTTTACCACCCAACTGGTGTACTTTCTCAACGGCATAGATGGCCACATTGCCGGACCCTGACATGACGATCGTTTTTCCATCGATGGATTCGCCTGCATCCTTGAGCATTTCATCGATAATGTATGTCAGTCCGTAACCGGTGGCTTCTGTACGTACAAGACTGCCGCCCCACTTGAGGCCTTTACCTGTCAAAACGCCTGTGAATTCGTTCCTCAGGCGCTTGTACTGCCCGTACATGAATCCGATTTCCCGGCCGCCGACGCCAATATCGCCTGCGGGTACATCCGTGTCGGCTCCGATATGCCTCTGGAGTTCAGTCATAAAGCTCTGGCAGAAACGCATGACTTCTGAATCAGACTTGCCTTTCGGGTCAAAATCCGAGCCGCCCTTGCCGCCGCCCATTGGGAGAGTAGTAAGCGCGTTCTTGAAAATCTGTTCGAATCCGAGGAACTTGATAATTCCGAGATAGACTGAAGGATGAAAACGCAGTCCGCCTTTATAAGGGCCGATTGCGCTGTTAAACTGGACGCGGAAACCGCGGTTGATCTGGAATTTGCCCTGATCGTCCTGCCATGGAACGCGGAACATGAAGACGCGTTCTGGTTCTACTACGCGGTCCAGGATGCAGGCGTCCTGATATGCTTTCTTGCGCTTGATAACCGGGGTTACAGATTCCAGAACTTCTGTAACTGCCTGCAGAAATTCAGGTTCGCCGGGGCTTCTTCGTTCTACGTTTTTCACCACTTGCTTTACCAGGTCCATACTATTTCTCCTTTGTTATGTTTTTTTGACACTGATGGTAATTGCTTGCCGCTAAATTATATTTACCACTGACAGAGTCAATGGAAGTTGGGGCTATATTGAAGAATCCTGATGTTGACATACGGAAATATTGCCGTATGTTAGTTCTTTGATTTGCATTTAAATATACGAATTTGATGATGATGAGGTGAGCGAATCGGCAATATCAAACGGTAAGATTTTCTCAGTCTTGGATGCTGACCCCAACATTTTTCTGTTAAAGGAATGGATAAAGATTCATCTGCTCCCGGATCATGATGAGAAACAGCAGTCCATATTTGAAAGGATTTTGTGAAAATAAGAAGCGACACTGCCAAGGCATCCATACTAAGGGTACTTAATGAATCCGGTAAACCACTCGGTGCTTCCCATATTGTATCCGCGTTGCTTTCCATGGGGGTTGATCTGCAGCCGAGGACTGTACGTCATTATCTATTGAAACTCGACGGTTTGGGCTATACGAAATTGGTAAGCAGGCGCAGCGGCCGGGAAATTACGGAACGGGGAAGGGAAGAGGTTTCAAGGACTGATGCGATGGCTCGTATGGGTATTGTTTCCGCGAAGGTGGATTCGCTTGGATACAAGATGAGTTTTGACCTCAGGGATGGTAAAGGTACTGTAATCGTCAACACGTCGCTGGTCGATCCCGGTGATTTCAGCCTTGCAATAAAAGAAATGCAACTTGTGGTTGAGCGTGGTTTCTCAGTTGGAGGAATGATTGCCGTGGCACAAGGTGGGACCAGGCTCGGCAATATTGTTATACCTGAGGACGAAATGTGTATCGGGACTGTCTGCAGTGTTACGCTGAATGGTATTTTTCAGAAAGAAGGTATTCCTGTGGTTTCACGTTTCGGTGGCCTCTTGGAAATAAAGGACAGAAAACCTGTTCGGTTTGTAAATATGATCGAATATCGTGGTTCTACCCTTGATCCCATGGAAGTATTCATAAGGGCCGATATGACACGTGTAAGGAATGCAGTGCTTAGGGGGTCAGGGATAGTATGTGCAAGTTTCAGGGAAGTTCCTTCGGCTGCAGTTGAGCAGATAAGGCATGTGGAAAAAGTCATGAAAGTGCATGGCCTTGGAGGAATTCTTGCCATTGGCAGGCCAAGTCAGCCTCTTTTCGATGTGCCGGTTTCCGAGGGATACTCAGGCTTGGTGGTTCTGGGCGGGTTAAATCCTATTGCAGCCGTACGTGAAGCAGGTATAAGGGTTTCCATGCAATCCTTATCCGGGTTACTTGATTTCAGCAGGCTGGTTCCTGTTCAGAAATGTTTGAAGCGAAACATGAACGACCAGACCACGGCACATTGGTGAAGAGGGTTTCAATCCAGTTTAATCAGGCATGTTCCTGATGGTGATTCTTCTTTCTTCTGCATTGGGCATTGTTTCAAAATAAATATGTACTGCATTGTCGGGAATCAGGTTTTCTGCCCGTTCCGCCCATTCGACTGCGACAATGCCTTTTGCTTCCAGATATTCCTCGAATCCGAATCCGAAAGATTCTTCCGGACTGTTAAGCCTGTAAAGGTCTATATGGTATAGAGGCCTGCGTCCCCTGTATTCGTTCACGATTGTAAAAGTTGGGCTGGTAACGGCCTGTCGTATGTCAAGGGCAAGGGCAAGTCCCTGCACGAAGCAGGTCTTGCCGCTGCCAAGATTTCCATGCAGTGCAAGAACCACTTCTATTGAGCCTTGGTTGAATTTTTTTTCAAGCGATTCAACAAGTTCGCCGGCCAGTGCCCATGTTTCTTCAGGTTTGCTGGAAATTGTGATTTTATCTTTCAAAGTGTTGATATCCTGTTTTTTTCAGATGTCGTGCGGTTCTGTTATTGTCGATAATCCTAACGACACCTTTTTCGGGAGTTATCTGGCCGATTTCCGTGCAGCGCAATGAGAAATTCTTTCGCCAGGCTGCTAGAAACTTTACAGCCATATCTTTGCGTACAGTGAATAGCAACTCAAAATCTTCACCGTCATACAGGGCGTGGTCGAGCGCCGTTGTGCCGTCATCCATCATGCGGGCTTCCATGGAAACTGGTATCTTTGTAGTTTCTATTAAAGCACCTTTTTTGCTCATTGTGATCAGGTGCCTGAGGTCTGATGCTGGTCCATCGCTTATGTCTATCATGGAGGTAGCCCATTTATTTAGGAACAGACCTTCTTTGACTCTTGGTGTAAAATGAAGATGCTTGCCAAGAGAACTACCGCCAAGCGAGCCAGTGACGAATATCAAGTCACCCTGAGTTGCTCCTGAACGCAAGACTGCGCGGCCCCGTGAGACTGTTCCTGCGGCAAAAACGTGTAGCTGCAGGTTTCTGCCGGAAGCAGTGTCGCCGCCTACAATAGACAGTCCGTGCCGGTTGGCAATCCTTGTTGCACCAGCATAAATTTTATCCAAGGCTTGTAATCTCATCTTCCCGGGAGCGACGAGATCAATAAGGGCCCATTCAGGTTTTGCACCCATAGCTGCTATATCGCTTAAAACCCGTGCCATGGCCTTGTGCCCGATGGCTGAGGGGCTGGCTTGTGATGTGAAGTGAGTGTCTTCAATTACTGCATCTGAAGTCAGCACCAAGTCGTATTTAGCATTTGGTTCTGTTCTGACAACCGCACAGTCATCCCCTGTACTGCAGACAATCTTTCCCCCTGAATGTGGAAGGAGTCTGCAGATTCGTTCTATAGCACCAAGTTCACCGATGTCATTGAGGATAAGATGTCGAGGGTTTTTCATCGGGGTAGGATAGGTGCAAGCAATTGCTTGAGTTCCTCTGTAAGGTCTCGCCTGGCGTAATCTGCCATGCGATTCCGCTGTCGGTCCAGCACGGACGCCCTTAACTGTCTGTCATGGATTAATCGGCCCATCATTTCTGCTATTTCTTCGTAACGTTTCTCACGGAACAGGATGCCGGCGCCGTTCATCGTTTCGGGTACTGCAGCCGAGTCGTAAGCCAGCACAGGGATATCATGGACCATGCTTTCGATGATTGGTATGCAGAACCCTTCGTGTTCGCTCATGGACAGGAAAAGGTGGGCACATTTATAGATAGCATTCAGTTGTGGCTGGGGGATGTTGCTTGTGAATCGTATGTCGCTGATTTCGAGTTCTCTTGCCTGAGTTAGAAGCAGATTCTGGTAACGCTCTGTGCCGGCATATGAACCGACAAGCAGGAGCCGTGAATCCGGCTCAACATATTTATGGAAATAGAAGAAAGCTGTTATGACATCCTCAATTTTTTTATTCGGGGCACATCTACCCACGAAGATGATGTTCTTTGTGCCATCGTTATAAACTCTTAATGTCCGTCTGTCTGGATTGTCTTTTAACCGTTTCAGATCCAGGAGGAGGGGGAGAACATGGATGTTGCGGTATCCAAGTTTTTCCAGTTCGTCGGCATTGAACCGGCTGTCGGAAAGATTCACCTGTGCTACGCCTGCAAGTGCTGCTACCTGTTTACGCCCCCGTTCCAAAGAATATGCTGTTTGTTTGTTTATCATGTCAAAGTAGTGTGCCGGGGTGACATTGTGGTAAAGAATTACCTTTTTACAGGACAGTTTCGGCAGCAGGTCATTTATATCGGAACCAATCGAAAGATGAAGAAATGCAATATCATTCGAATGGAATGAGTCAGGACATTCGCTGATATCTCTGGTTTCGGGTCGAAGTTCCGGGAGGACCCTCCTTTTCTCGCAGAAGATGTCGGAATGGAACCCCCAGGATCTGAATATTGTCCTCATCACGAGGGCTTCATTACTGATGGCATCCCCATTGGCGAATCCAGCCACTAATTGATGTATTGCTGCCATATAAAAATACCTTACTTGATCGGGACTTCTTCAGGGCTTTGTGTTATTGCTTTTCAGCTTGGATTCAATTTCTTTTAGAATCGTCCCGGGTGTTATGCCGTTTTGTTCAAGTTTTACTGATACTGATTTTCCAGATTGATTGATGACGAAGCTTTGTTTCCAGAGCGAAATAGCTCTCTCTTTCTCATTCAGAGCAAAGTATATGTCGCCGAGATGTTCTATAATGGTTGCATCATTTTTTGTCAGTTCATTTGCTTTTTTGATCTGTTCAAGTGCCTGTTCGAGTTTCTTCTGTTTGAAGTAAATCCAGCCGAGCGTATCCATGTAAGCCCCGTTATTTGGGCTCAGGGATATGGCTTTGTTGACGTACAGGAGGCCTTCGTCGAGATTCTCCCCGCGTTCGGCCCACATGTAGGCCAGGTAATTAAGCACCTCGTGACTATCCGGATACATTTTCAGACACCTGCGGAAAACATCTTCTGCCTTCTTGAGCTGACCGGATCGTTCGCAGGCAGAACCATAATTGATATAGAAAACAGGATTAAGTCTGTTTTCCTCTTTCTCGTTGTTTGATTTCTGGACTGTTATTTCCGTCTTCTGGAAAACTGCAATGGCTTTTTCAAACTGCTTGTCATTACTGTAAAGAAGGCCCAGGAGGAAAAGGAGCTTGGGCTCGTCAGGCATTTTCTCAAGTGCCCGGTCGATTGTTTTCAGGGCCTTGGGCATATCGCTCTTCATATAGATTGATGCTATCCGTATAAAAGGGTCAGGCCATTCTGTTTTGGAAGTTCCTGCGAGTTTGTAGAACTCAAGCGCCTGATCTTCCATGCCGACTGATTCATAGAGTTTGCCGAAGTTGTAACAGAAATTGACGATTGAGCCTTGGGGTTCGACACGCTTCATACCGTCACGGAGAAGAGCTAATGCCTCTGCATTTTTTTTCTGTTGGAAGTAAATGAGGGCAAGTTCCCGGTAGAGCCCTTCCATTTGCGGCTTCATCTTTATGGCCCGGGTAAAATAGGTTATTGATTCCGCGGGCCGCCCGCTTTTTTCGCATGCCACTGCAAGATCTATCAATGGCTGAATGTTTTCAGGTTGTCTTGCGCAGGCTTTTTCTAATACCTCAATAGCCTTGTCGTTTTCCTTTCTGGCAAGGTGGGCAACGGCAAGAGCAGGGTACAACCTTGCCGTGTTGGGGTCGAGTTCAAGGGCCTCAGAAAAATAACGTACAGCGTCGGCAAGATCTTGAGATGTAGAAGGGGAATCAAGGCCAAAGCTATCCTGGCAAATCAAACCCTGCCCGTAGTGCGCAAGTGCCCTGGCAAACCGTATTTCATCTGCGCTGAGAGATGAATAAACATCTCCAGTAGATTCGATTCGCGCTGTATTTCTAAGCGTGCCACAGCCGGCGCACAACAGGAACAAAACGAAGGCTGACCGAAGCCGCGCCCGCATTATTGATGCCCCTTGTACTATTTATTTATATTCTTGTGCCGATTAGCACGACGACGTTTACGGTACTTGTGCTTCGACATTTTCTTTCGGCGTTTTTTCTTAATGGAACCCATTTCTGGTTCTCCTTTATTCTAAATCAAGGTATAATCTTATTCAAAGGAAGCTCTATAATACCCTCAGCTCCTGCTTTTTTCAACTGGGGAATTATCTCTCGCACAATTTTTTCATCTACCACCGACTCGACTGCAACCCAGCCGTTCGAGTTAAGTGCGCTGACTGTTGGTGCATGTAGTGACGGCAGTATACCTGTTATGATGGAAACCTTCCCGACAAGTGCATTCATCTTGAGCAGTACTTTCTTCTCTGCTGTCAGTGCTCCCTTGAGTAGTAAAGCCAATTGCTCAATTTTTGATCGTTTCCATGTGGATTTCCACGATTTTTTGTTCGCGATAAGTCTGGTTGTGGACTCAAGGATTGTTTCAACAATCCTTAGATTGTTTGCCCTTAAAGAGGAACCTGTTTCTGTGAGCTCGACGATAGCATCAACAAGTTCAGGTGCCTTAACTTCTGTGGCTCCCCATGAAAATTCAACTTCGGCTTTTATCCTGTTCTTCTTTAGGA
>MHBM01000197.1 GCA_001804885.1 Lentisphaerae bacterium RIFOXYA12_FULL_48_11 | reverse complement strand
CATAAAACACGCTTAGGCGAGGCTTTCGGCGCTGTTCCGGCATATTCGCTGCCGTCATTCCTGGTCGATTTGATGAAAGACTTCAATATTGGACACCGCAATGGCGAATCATTTGTATCCTATGTTGAACGTATCGGTTTTGATCATTTCAAGAACCTAGTTGAACATCGTTCTCACATTCCTATATACGATGAAAATCCGGCTTACTACCGTGATCTTGGACAGAATGAGGAGTTTTCTCTTGCTGGACGAGGTGCAGGCGAATGCGGCGCAGGCGTTTTTGAAGTAATCCGCGAAGACATCGCCACCGCGAAGAAAGCGTTGAACACTCCTGCCACGGAGAAGAAACAGGATACTCTGTTTAATGCACTCCTCGCTACCGTGCGGGCACTGCTGATAACCCGAGGCATTGACACGAGAGATTCCGATACAATCCTCAGGGAGTTCGAGAAACATTTCATCGACACCGCCCTTGTATCGGCAGACTATCGCTCAATTCTCTCCAAGGCCCATGGCTACCTCCAGGGATGGGCCACGGCACTGAATGGAACGGAGTCTGAAATTGCAGGTCTTCTCGATCGTATTGAACTGCTGTTCTCGACTCTGGATGCCAATCTGATTTTTCATTCGCCTGAAGCCAATGAGAAGAAGGAAATAGTACCAGTCGTAACACAAAAACCTGCAGCAGTTTCGCCAGATCAGCAGATTGATCTGACCGGCGTCGCCTGCCCGATGAATTTTGTAAAGGCAAAGCTACGTCTCGAAATGATGGAAACAGGAAGCATTCTAAGCATCGTTCTGGATGATGGCGAACCTATTCAAAATGTGCCGGCAAGTTTGAAAAGTGAAGGTCATGAAATAATCGAGACCACCGCGCTGAATGCAAAAAGCTGGAGCGTTGTTGTCCGTAAGAAATAACAGGAAGGACTATAATGAAATATTATACTGACAATTCGTTGTCTATCGGCAATACCCCGCTTGTTCAATTGCGCAGGATCACCGATAGTAAAGCCCTTGTACTCGCCAAGATCGAAGGCCGCAATCCTGCGTATTCCGTCAAATGCCGAATCGGCGCCTCAATGGTGTGGGATGCGGAAGAGAGGGGATTACTTAAACCGGGCGTTGAAATTATTGAACCAACAAGCGGAAACACTGGCATAGCGCTGGCTTTTGTCGGGGCCGCTCGCGGTTACAAAGTAACGCTGACCATGCCAGATTCCATGAGTCTTGAGCGGAGAAAGATACTGCAGGCTTTCGGCGCCAATGTTGTCCTGACCGAGGGTCACAAAGGAATGAGCGGCGCCATTGAGAAAGCCGAAGAACTTATAGCAGAAAATCCCGCCAAATATTTCATGCCCCAGCAGTTCAAGAACCCGGCGAACCCTGCAATACATGAAACGACAACAGGACCGGAGATCTGGGACGCAACGGATGGAAAAATAGATGTATTGATCGCCGGTGTAGGAACCGGTGGCACGATAATCGGAATTTCCAGATATATTAAAAAGACTCGCGGCAGGAAGATCGTCAGCATTGCTGTTGAACCGGAGAACAGCCCAGTCATCAGCCAGAAATTGGCCGGTGAAGAATTAAAACCCGGACCACACATGATCCAGGGAATTGGCGCCGGATTTATTCCCGATATTCTCGACCTGTCACTGATTGATCGGGTAGAGAAAGTCTCAAACGAAGAAGCAATGAATTACACACGCCGCCTTACCAGGGAAGAAGGCATAATATCGGGCCTATCTTCCGGAGCCGCCGTGGCAGTTGCGGCACGACTTCTCAAGGAGCCAGCATTCAAAGGCAAGACAATCGTAGTCATTCTTCCGGATTCAGGTGAAAGATACCTTTCTACAGTACTCTTCGAAGGTTAAACATTACCCAAAAGCAAGAATGATGCATTCTGCTCCCATTTGAGCTGATTCTGGAGTTTGCTGGCTATGTCGAATGTAGATTCAGATTGGTCTCTTGTCGAGCAGGTCAAGCAGGGAAATGACCATGCTTTCGATGAACTGATGGAACGCTACAAGAAGCCCGTTATAAACTTCATATACCGCATGCTCGGCAATGCTTCTGATGCAGAGGATATGGCTCAGGATGTGTTTGTGCGTGCGTATCAAAACATCTGCAAGTCTGCTTTCCGTATTGGCGAAGGGAGGTTCTCAACATGGCTTTTCCAGATCGCCCACAATGCGGCAATTGACAACCTCCGAAAGCGGAAGCGACAACCGACAGAAACGATCAATGACATGGAGGAAAGTAAATTTGCCCGAGCTGTAACCGACAAAACGGCCGATAAGGTTCTTGCCGAACAGGAACTGGGGAACCAGATCGCCAATGCAATATCTGAACTTCCGCCAGACCAGAAAACAGCCATAGTTCTTTCCGAATATCATGACATATCCTATTCGGAGATATCGGAAATTATGAAATGTTCAGAAAAATCAGTTGAATCCCGACTTTACCGCGCCAAGAATACTCTCAGGCAACGCTTAGCCCACCTTTTACATGGTTCTTATGAGGAGGCTGGAACATATGAATAGGAGTGACCGCGTGAATACCGAGCCGCCACATGCATCCCGTTCGGCGGCAGTTTTTCTTGGTCTGAATCGTGGCATGGTTGGTTTGCTTTCAATGGTCATACTCGTGGGCATGGGCGAACGCATGGCTGAGCGGTTTCTCCCGATCTATCTCATGGCCCTGGGCGGCGGAGCGCTGTCAATCGGGCTTCTCAACGGACTGGATAATCTTCTTTCGGCGCTGTACTCGTTTCCCGGCGGCTACCTCTCCGACCGCCTCGGCACCAAACGGGCGCTGCTGGTCTTCAACCTGCTGGCTATATTCGGCTTCCTTGTGGTGATTCTGATCCCCACCTGGTTCGCCGTGATCGCCGGATCTTTCTTCTTTCTGTCGTGGACCGCGATTTCGCTTCCAGCCACGATGAGTTTGGTAGCGCGGGTGTTACCAAAAAATAAGCGAACCATGGGCGTATCGATGCACTCGCTCGTCCGGCGGATTCCGATGGCGTTGGGGCCGATGCTGGGAGGATTGATGATAACTGTCTGGGGTGAAACCAGGGGCGTGCGTTTTGCGTTTATTGGCGCACTGGCACTGGCGGTTGTGGCCATGATTCTCCAACAGCGCATGATTTCCGACGAGATTGACAAGACCGGCGGTCAGACGAAAGCGCAGGCCGATCCACTGCACCTGTTACGCGAGATGCCGTCCTCATTACGCCGCCTGCTTGTCTCGGATATCCTTATCCGGTTCTGCGAGCAGATTCCCTACGCGTTTGTCGTGGTCTGGGCCATGAAAAGCATCACCCACCCGGTCTCCGCCTTTGAGTTCGGCATATTGACCACCATCGAGATGACGACCGCCGTGCTGGTTTACATACCGGTGGCCTGGCTGGCGGACCGCACCACAAAGAAACCGTTCGTGGCGCTTACGTTTGTCTTCTTCACGCTGTTCCCTCTGGCACTGCTGTTCTGTCAATCGTTCTGGACGCTGGCGCTGGTCTTCGTGCTCAGGGGCTTGAAGGAGTTTGGAGAGCCGACGCGCAAGGCGTTGATCATGGACCTTGCCCCGGCCGGAAAAGAAGCCGGCATGTTCGGATTGTATTATCTCATACGGGATGTTGTGGTGTCCATAGCCGCGTTTGGCGGCGCGTTCCTGTGGCAGGTCAGTCCGGCGATAAATTTTATAACCGCCTTTGCTTTTGGCCTGGCCGGCACCGCATGGTTCATTGTGTTCGGGAGAGACGAAGCGACGAGCCATCACCCCGGCACTAAGGAGGTGAAACCATGAAGGTACGGGAAAGCGGCATGCCCGAAGCCGGAATGTGGCACACCTTTTTTGAACCCGAAGCCATACTGGATGCGATGGAGTTGACCAACGATATACGTGATGCCGTGGATTTCGGATGCGGTTACGGGACTTTTGCGATACCTGCGTCGAAGCGGATACACGGTACGCTTCACGGATTCGATATTGATCCGGTAATGATCAAAACGAATAAACGCCTCGCAAAACAGGAGAACGTCCGTAACGTACGACTGTACTTGCGTGATTTTGTAACGGATGGAACCGGTTTAAAGGCGACATCAGTGGATTATGTAATGCTATTCAACATTCTTCATGCAAAAGACCCGCTGCGGCTGCTGCGCGAAGCATGGCGAATTCTCACTCCGGGCGGACACGCCGGAATTATCCACTGGAAGTACGACCCCGAGACGCCGCGAGGTCCGCCGATGGCGATACGTCCGCGCCCTGCAGATTGCCGCCAGTGGATCAAAGAAGCGGGGTTTGTGATCGAGAAAAAGCACATCGATTTGCCACCATATCATTACGGCATTCTGGCAAGAAAGGATAATACATGAAACTGGGACTGGTACTCTATTCGACGGATGCCGAAACGCTTTGGAATGGCTTTCGGTTGGGGGTTTTCGCGCTCAAGCAGAGAGATAATGTGAAAGCTTTCTTACTTGCCAAGGGCGTTGAGTGTGAAAACCATATAACTGAGCCGTTCAACGTCAAACAGATGATGCAAACTTTTGTGGACGAGGGTGGTACAATCCTGGCATGCGGGACGTGTTTGAAACTGCGCAACTCGCTGGGTACGGAGCTTTGTCCTCTTTCCACGATGAAGGATCTGTACGAATTGATAAAAGACTCGGATAAGGTTGTAACGTTTTGATAAGAATGAAAAAACAGCAGCTGGTTCTATTTGTGGTATACCATAACAAGAAGGGATAATATGCAGTCTGATGATCGAGGATGATCGTTAGACCGCTGGATTTGTGTAAAGCGACCGGTGGCAAGAACTGGAGAGAAGCAATTATAGACATGAACAATGAAACAGACAGCGGTATTCGAGTATACTTTACAAACTGCAGAAAAGAATGGCTTTTAAGTGGCCTGTTCTGGGTACTGTTCTGGACGTTCTTCATGTTCTACCACCAGATACGCGGCAAGCCGTATAGCATCTTCACCGCAAACAAGTGCTTTGGAATAGCAGCGATCTTTCTTGTGGGTTGGAGCCTAGCGCTTGGTCCCTGGGTCAGACTAGGCAAAGCAGCTCAATCAGTGTTGAGATATCGCAGACCTGTGGGCGTACTGGGCGTGGTCAGTGCCGTCATTCATGTTGTTCTGTCGCTAACATGCCTTTCTGATCGTTTTCCTATCTCCTATTATCTTGACCATCTGATCGCGACCATCACGGGGGTCATTGCGTTCGCGGTTCTGGCAGTCAATGTAACTATCTCGAATGCGTCCTCTGCAGAGCACATCGGTATTGGTACATGGAAAGCGATACAACGCTTGTCGTATGCGGCGCTTGCTCTAGCGTTGCTGCATTTCGTCGTGCTGGACAAGTTTCCCAACTGGATCAAGTGGGTAAGGTCTTTCGATCCTGCGTGGCCTCCCGGAACAATCCTACCATTCTTGTTTGGGTGTCTGGTCTTAATGCTATGGATCGGGGACTGGCGTAAGAAATGATCATGAAAAAAGGAAGTTGCGCATGGATAGTCTCAGGCATGGTGATTGGCCTTGTAGCGGTGGGGCAAACCTTGGGGCAATACAACCCGGATACCAAGTTGTGGTTAGCCCAAAAGCTAAGTCACAGTCACGATGATTGGACGTATGCCTTCGAATTGAACGAACGGTTTTATGACGATTTGTCCCGTTGGGAGGAGCTGTACGCCAACATCGGAATCGTCCGGCACCTTTCGGATGGCTGGTTGGTTTCCGTGTTTTTACGGATGCTGGCCGACAAGTATCAGTCGGATGAAGAGCAAATTGAACGGCGACTGTACGGCAACCTGGAGCATAGACATCGTCCTTTTAGAAGTCTGGAACTGGGCTTCCGGCATCGGTACGAATATCGTGACTTTCAAGATGCGCCGACGAAACACCGCTTCACCGAAAGGATCAGACTGTCACATCCCATCCTTTCCTCTGAGCGGGCCAACCTGGTGAATGGATACATATCGGACGAAATTTACTACGATCTCGACGAAAGCCAAATCACTCTTCATGAATTTCAATTGGGAGCCGAAATACCTTCCTCCTGGGGGATGTACCAGGTGTTCTGGGGGCATGAAATCAACCGCCGTGATGACCATTATGATTATCATACCAATATTCTTGGTTTCGAGATTGGCTGGAAATTCTGATCTTCCTTACCGAATGGTAATGTTCACGTCATGTCTACACAAGGCCAGTTTTCCTATAGTTCGCATCCATGAACACAGTCAGGCTGTGGCTTGAACGGCCAGCAACGGTAGGTCAGAACGAAGGGGAGTATCGGCATGAATGAGATAACCAAAGCGATTGAAACGAGGAATCGGATCTTCGAGCAGAAACTGACTGCCATTCGGGACTTCATGTTCAACTCGGAGGTGGTGCCCATGTATACCAATTTTCAGCGGATGTTCCCGAAAAAAGTCAGCGACTTCTCGGTTGACAAGACCAGCGTGTATGATCTGGGTTGCACCGCGGACACCACCATGCAGTTTATTGAGCAGACCGTCGCAAAGTCTGTGACGCTGGTTGACATCAATACTTCCGACAACGTGCAAAATAAATGCTGGGAAAATTGGGAATGGCAAGCCTAAGGTCAACCTGAAAGAGCTTCTTTTTCAAAGGTCTTGAAATCCGCTGTACTCTCTATGATGGGATTCTTATCAGAGGTAAGGTTTCTGTGCACACTAAAGATATATCATGTTACGAACATCCGCACATCTTCCACTACAGAGGGGAACAGACTGAAAAGAAAACCATGCGGGTTGTCTTGCTGACTGTAGCCATGATACTCGTCGAGATCGTCGCCGGCTGGATGTTTAACTCCATGGCCCTGTTTGCCGACGGCTGGCACATGAGCACGCACGCTACGGCACCGGCGATTTCCTGAGGTGCCTTTGTGTTGGCACGCTGCCACACCACAGACAGGCGCTTTACCTTCGGAGCTTGAAAGATAGAAGTTCTTGGCGGGTTCGTAAGCGGAATCCTCCTTGGCCTGGTCAGCATTGTTATGGCAGGTATATCTGTTCATCGTCTCCTCAATCCGGTGACGATCCAATTTGATCATGCCATCTTCGTGGCTGTCGTTGGACTGGTCGTGAACCTACTGAGTATTCTCCTGATGAACGATCAGCCACATGAATTTTGAACACGGTCATCACCACCATTCTCACAATCATGACAAAGACAGCGTACATAACAACCTGAATCTTCGCGCGACCTAAGGCACGTTTACGCCGGTTTGACTCGCTGGTCCATGTGACAGTCGAGACCAATTCCTGATTAATGGTATCGGAAGGGAAATAGTAATAGTTCTTCCCGAATATTATGATCCATTGAGACCAATCCGCGCCGTCTTATTGGTTGATCATCAGACCATAATGAATTACCGAGATTCAAATCCAAACACCCACGTAAGGCCCATGGTTGCGGTAAAGTGCGGTCCTTCCCCGCTGAATGTTGATCCAAGCGCCATGTCGAACATCATGTCGTCTGCCGTGTCCCATCGCAGCCCGACGTTGTACTGCCAGACGGTTGCGCCGTCTTTTTGTGCAAAGACCTCTCCTTCCAATTGCAGGGTTTCAACCAACTGGTAGTCCACGGCGAGGCCATAATGGAAAATGTCCCTGAGATCTTCCGATGGCGGATCACCCACCCACGTATAGCCGACGTTGATATGGGCATTCGCCTTTTTGCCGATGACCTTTGACGCTATCCACGTGAGATCGTAGTCAATCTCGCCGCTTCCAAGCCCTTTTTCGGCGTCGGCAGTCGGAATCTTGACCAATGGTGACAGTGCCTGAGCAGGAAGCCAACCGTGTTCAGACACAAGCTCCAGCTTGGTCCCAAGCATGAGGTCGCCAAGCCCGATCTCGCGGATGGTTTTGTTTTCCGTTTCTGCGCGTTCGTCAATCTGGCCTCCGAATCCGGCTCCGATCTCAAGACCAGGGACGAGGCCGTAGGTCAAAGCAAAAGGAAAATCGAAATGCTCGGAGCCCAGGTCCTGGCGATACCCGATGCCGATTTCAACCTGCCATTGCTGCCAGTCCAGCGACGCCGTGTCGTTCACCGTTAACGGACGGGCTCCGAAGGCCGGCTCGCATATGCACGCCAGAATGAAGAAAAGTGCGACTCTGCACATCGACTTCATTTACAGCATTATCCCCCAGTTGAGTCGGACCAGATGGTCGCTCGCCTCGGTCAGACCAATGCCAAACCCAAAACTCAGCATCTGGTTTTCCCCCACGTCGAAGTTGATGGTTGGCTGAAGTAGTGCTCCTGTCGCGATGGGAACAACCCGAACTTCTGGGTGTCGCCAAGTGCGCCATAAAGCTCAAAAGCAAGGGAACTGGGGCGAATCAATGCCCCCCGGGCAGGACAGTGAGCCATGGTGCCTGCCCCCTTATCAGGATGTTCTGCCGCCGCATTACTGGACAGCCGGTAGAGAAATCCCAGCGAATATTCGAAGGCCGTTGTGCCGGAACTCAAATCGCTCTCGTT
>MHBM01000196.1 GCA_001804885.1 Lentisphaerae bacterium RIFOXYA12_FULL_48_11 | reverse complement strand
CGCTACAGATCGGAACTATGCGTTGTGGACAAAGCACGCTTCTTGTAGAGTCGGCTGCCTGCCCGCCGAAGCTTCTCAGCAAAGGCTGGGTCCACAGTCGAAATAGATCGAGGCCGCTCGTTGTGAATCCTCGCGATGAACCGGTTTATCCACAAAATACCGACTGTTTCCTCGTCCGCCCACAAATATGATTTACTCCCAATTACACCCCCGGATAGATGATGAAATTGACTGCATTTTAGAATTAGAATCTGATATAACTGTGATAATTGTGGGAGGGCGCTGGTGAAGCTACATTACGACTATCAAAAGGAAGATCGGCTCGGGGTTTTCCGTTTGTCCGGAGAGAAAAGCCTTGAAGATGCCCTTGAGGCCTGGGGAAAGATAGGCTCGAGTATTCTGAACGATGGCCTGAAAAGTATTCTTATGTTCGATGATTCGGTAAGCCATCTTAAGCCTCACGAAGTGCTTGAGGTGGTGAAGCATTTTAAGAAAATCAAGTTTCCGTATAATGTTAAAGTTGCGATCGTCGATCCAAGGCCGTCTTCAAGAAGTAATAATTCCTTCGGGGAAACTGTTGCGCACAATCGCATGTGGGATTTGATATCTGTCTTCAAGGATGAAGTGAGCGCCCGTACCTGGCTTGGCGAGTGACATCATTCTTGTGTTGCCTTTTATTCCTTCAGGCCGAGGCGGCATAATCTGCATATTTCCCGGAGCGTGAATAAAAGTCCAGGTGGCACTGGACTTCTTCAATGCTGACCGGCTTAGTGAGGTAACCGGTGATGCCCAGTTTGAACATCTCGAAAAGAACATGCTTGTTGAGATTGCCGGTAAAAAGGAGAGCATTTGTGTTCCTTGGAAGATGAGCGTTTCTCATGAACCAGAGCCCGTCATGTTCGGGCATATCATAGTCTACAAATACGATATCGAACTCGTTTTGTTTGAGTATTTCCAGCGCTGATTTGGCGTTGGTTGCACCTTTCACGGCATGCTCGTTCTGAAGCATTTCAGTCAGCATCTTGATGATGCTTTCATCGTCGTCGATCACCAGGATTCTCACGGTACTGCTCCATTCAGCTGATATTTGATTCAGGTTCATCGCCTTCTTCCGGCGGTTTTGTCAGGGCTATGTATCCGCAACTGGGACAAACATACTGGTGGAAATAAACGTATTTTGCCTTTTCAGGATTATGGTCAATTTCTGCAACCAACCTGAGATTCTGTTCCTGAATGAGTTTGTCCTTTTTGCATAATGGACAATCGAAACTTCTCATAATTTCTCCTTTTCCTTTTTGAATAAGGAGCATTGCCTGTGCCAAACGGAACTGTGCCGAGGTGCTGGAACTGCGTAAAAATGCCCAGATTATAAAGTTTTCTGGTGCAGGAAATATTTTAATGTTTTTTTACGAGATCAGTTTTGTCGCAGATTTGACAAAAGCTACATCTTTCTGCTGTCATATGCCCAGTGGAGTACGGCCTGTCTGTGTTTTCTTCGGCAATTCAGGTCAAATTTTCGGCAGTTAGCCTTGATCTGGGAAGTGTGCCTGACAATGGCTTTCCATCGCTTTATCTGACGCAAATCATCATCGCATCTTCTTCCCATGTAGTACCTGCTGTACCATTGGAACCAGCCTCTTGGATCATCGGGATGTATCCAGCCCTTTTTCTGCCAGAAGGACAAGGAGTTGGAGGCATTGACACCGAAGAAGTTCAGTGCCGGATTATGAGATTCATGGCTAATCTTTGCTTTTCGGAACCAGTCTTTTGGAAACTCGTCTTTACAGTCTGTCATGTACTTGCCGCCAAAGACGTCGAGTTCCAGCATTTGTTTTGGAGTTAACTCAGGATTGAAGTCATGATGAAAATTCTGTCCGGCAGGTTCCGTCAGGAAATAACGGTAGTTCTTCTGCATCAGGTCATTGACAACAACCGGTTTTTTTCTCATCTCGTTTCTCCGTGACGGTTTCAGAATAAGGGCGATATGTAATGTCCGTCAACATGATTGGAGACATTGAGATGAACTTTTATTTGTTCAAGCATGGCGGCTTTATGCTATGAAGCCGCAGGAATGTACGGGTTTCCAAAACATCCCGAGGTTGTGAGTGAATCTAAAATGGATTGCGGGCTGGGTGATTCTTTCTTTGACTTGCAAAGAGACTGCCCGAATTTTGCGAGCAGCTTTTACATCGTTCCGACAGGGATGAATTCAAAGGTTCTGGTAAAAGGAGGAAATATGAAGGACAGGTACATACTTTGTGTCTTTGCGATTATGGTTTTAACAATGCCGGTGATGAATGCTGTTGAAGAGAGGACGACTGTCAGCCGGCTGCCGATACAGCAGGAAAGAATTATTCCTGTGGCGATGGTTGAGAAAGCGCCCGGCTGTTATTTCTTTGATTTCGGGAAGGCCGACTTCGGCGGGCTTGAAATTGAGATCAAGAAGCCGGAACCGGGCAGGAATCTGATTGTTCATATGGGCGAGGCAGTATCGGAACCCGGGGTGGTACACAGGAAGCCCGGCGTTAATATCCGTTACTGGACAACGAATGTCACGCTGCAGGCTGATAAAAAGGTTTACGTGGTTCCGCTGAGAGCTGCAGACGGCCGGTTGATGTCGAAAGAGATCGGACCTGTCATGCCTTTTCGATACGTAGAGATAGATAATGCGCCCAGACTGGAGAAAGAAGATGTCAGGCAGATTTCAGCGTTTTATCCCTTCAACAAGAATGCGGCTGCTTTCAAATGCGCGAATGCGAAACTCAATGCAATCTGGGAAATGTGCAAGCACACGATGAAGGTCACCAGCTTTGGAGGAGTTTTCATTGATGGTGATCGTGAGCGCCTGCCCTATGAGGCGGACGCTTATATCAATCAGCTTGGCTGGTACTGCTGCACGGATGACCTGACTTTGGCACGATACAGCCATGAGCATCTTATTTTAAAGCCTACCTGGCCGACAGAGTGGATAATGTTTTCTGTGCTTATGGCGTGGGAGGATTATCGTTATACAGGAGACACTGCCAGCTTGAAGGAGTTCTACAGTGACCTCAAGGCAAAGACGCTTATGGCTCTTGAACGTGCGGACGGCCTTATAAGCACGGTCGAGCCGCCATTTCCGAAGGAGGTTGGCGAGGCTATACATATCAAAAAAATCAAAGATATTGTTGATTGGCCGGCAGTCGAGAGGGATGGCTGTGAAATGAAGCCAATCAATACCGTGGTAAATGTGTTTCATTGTCGCGCTCTTCAGTTAATGGCGAATCTTGCCGATGTCATGCAGAACAAAGATGATGAGAAAATGTTCAGGGAAGCAGCTGCAAAGGTGCTGAGAAGCATCAATGAGAAATTGATCGATCAAACAACTGGTTTGTATGTGGATGGTGAAGGCGGCAAGCACAGTTCACTGCACGCGAACATGTTTCCGCTGGCTTTCGGGCTGGTGCCGGCCGACCGGAAAGAAAAGGTGGTGACATTTGTAAAGGGGCGAGGAATGGCCTGCAGTGTCTACGGCGCGCAATTTCTGATGGACGCCCTTTTTGACAATGGGCTGGAAGATCATGCCATCGGGTTGATGACGGCAGACAATGACCGGAGCTGGACGCACATGATCGAACGGGTGGGAACAACTGTTGCGCTGGAGGCGTGGGACATGAAGTATAAGCCTAACCTTGACTGGAACCATGCATGGGGTGCGGCTCCGGCAAATATCCTGCCGCGCAAGGTGCTGGGTATCGAACCGCTTGAACCCGGATTCTCGAGAATATTGATCCAGCCTAGGCCGGGCAAACTCCAATGGGCCGAAGGATATGTTCCCACAAAAGCCGGTAAAGTATCGGTCAGGTTTGAACAGGATGAAAAAACATTCAGGCTGAGAGTGAGCATTCCGTTGAAGTCGCAGGCCAGGGTGGGTGTTCCGAAAATTTGCGGCAAGAAGCTGGTTTTTGACGGCGAGCCAGTTAAGTCGAGTGAATCTGAGGGATTTCTTTTTATTGACGACGTTGGTTCTGGAGAACATGAGATCATTCTGCAATAGTTGATCAGTTTAAATTTAACATAAGAGAGAGCAAATCCCTAACAAAGGAAAAAACATTGCATAATAAAAATTACCTGCGTTTTCGTATTATCTTCATTCTGCTGCTGTTTCCGTTCGTGAACTTTACCCTGGCTGGAACCGACTGGCCTGAATTTCGGGGGCCGTTGGGTAATGGTTATGTTTCAGCGGAAGGCGATGTAAGGCCGCTGGGACTTCCGCTCAAGTGGGGTGAGGGTGAGAATATAAAGTGGAAGACGGAGATTCATGATTCCGGCTGGTCCACGCCGGTAGTAATGGGCGGGCAAGTGTGGCTTACCACGGCAACTACCAACGGATATGATTTCTATGCGATGTGTGTTGATGCCGAAACCGGAAAAATTCTCTTCAATGAACAGCTCTTCCATTGTGACAAGCCGGAGCCGCTCGGGCAGAATGTGAATTGCTATGCGTCGCCGTCACCAGTGATTGAAAATGGCAGGGTGTATATCAGTTTTGGGAGTTACGGTACTGCCTGTCTTGATACGTCGACGTTCAAGACAATATGGGAACGCACTGACATTTCGTGCCGTCATTATCGCGGACCCGGATCATCTCCAATTCTTTTTGAAGACCTGCTGATCCTGACGATGGATGGTGCAGATCTGCAGTATTTGACTGCGCTGGACAAGAAAACGGGCAAGACGGTTTGGAAGACGGATCGGTCGGTTAAGTGGGACGATCTTGGTGCTGATGGAAAGCCGAAGATAGAGGGGGATTACCGGAAAGCATTCAGCACGCCGTTTATTGTTGATGTTAAAGGTAAGAAGCAGCTGATTTGTCCAGGCTCAAAAGCGGCGTATAGTTATGATCCTTGTACGGGTAAAGAACTTTGGATATGCACGGAGCTGGCGGACTACTCGGTTGCAGCCCGTCCTGTTTACGGGAACGGGATGGTTTATGTAATGACAGGACAGGGCAAGGCAGGTATTAAGGCGATCAGGATTGATGGTCAGGGTGAAGTGAGCGGAACGCATGTGGCGTGGAAGGTGGAACGAGGAGGCCCAAAACTGCCATCGCCTCTGCTGATTGACGGTTTCCTGTATTTTACTTCGGCGGATGGTTTTGCCACCTGCCTGGATGCTTCGACAGGTGCTTTGGTCTGGAAAGAAAGGCTGGGCGGCACTTATGCGGCGTCGCCGGTATATGGTGATGGCAGGATGTATTTCTTCAACCAGCAGGGAGCTTCTACAGTTCTCAAGCCCGGTCGAACTTACGAAGTACTTGCAACAAACAGACTTGATGTCGGCTGTATGGCCTCGCCGGCTGTTTCCGGAAAAGCGTTGTTTGTAAGGACCAAGACACATCTCTATAGAATAGAAGAGAAATAAAGATGACGCATCCTTCATGTAATTGATGAATGCGTCATCTTGAATTCGGGTTATATCTTAGTGCTTTATCTTGACTACTACCACTGGAGGCTTCGGCGGCTTTTTGGCTTCAGTCCTGGTGATTGGCGTTACCGGACAGCAGCAACAGCAGTCCAGGGTTTCTGCGGATGAACTTGTTCTTGGGGGCGGGGGTGGAAGCTGACGATCAGATGGAGGTGGCACAAAACCTGTCTCGTCAGAACCATCTCCGGCGAGCACTGTTCCTGCGCAAAGCGTTACTGCCAGCAATGGGTAGGCCACATATTTCATATCTTTCTTCTTCATGACAAGTTTCCTGTTTCTTTTGTTATTCCCTGATTTCGTCCAGGTTCTACGCTCCGGCAATCCCTCTTCAAACATATAATGTTCCTTGAGACGTAAATGTTACATTGTGCTTTAGAAAAACAGGTAGATTCTTGCCTGGATGGTTCCAGAGGACTTGTGGCAGTATCAGGACATGTTGTTGTTTTGAATAGGAATATGCGCTGTAGACAGCGCACCCTACAGAAGATCAAGATAGGATTGGTTGTATATTCTGTAACGTCGGCTGTCACCAGCCGAAGATAATATTTTGAAGAAAGGATGGATGAGCTAATGATTAAGATAATCAGATTGGTGATCCTGCTGGCAACGTTAACGATTTCTAAACTAGCATTGGCTCAGTCTGATCTTGATCTTAACGCCATGATAAAACCGGTTCCCGCAAGCGCGGTATTCCGTGATCCTGACTTTGATATCTGGTGCGGCTCGGCGGTGAAAGGTGATGACGGCAAGTGTCATCTTTTCTATTCCCGCTGGCCTCGCAAGCTGGGGCACAAGGCCTGGGTGACTCACTCGGAGGTTGCACATGCAGTGGCGGACAGCCCGTTTGGTCCTTACAAACATGTGGATGTAATACTTCCCGCCAGGGGAAAGGAATTCTGGGATGGCATGTGCACGCATAATCCGACAGTGCTGCGTGCAAAGGACGGCAAGTTCTACCTTTATTACATGGGAAATACTGGTGACGGCGTGGTCATGCAACCCTTGAACTGGATACATCGCAATAACCAGCGAATTGGAGTGGCGGTGGCTGACAAGCCTGAGGGTCCCTGGCAGCGGTTTGACAAGCCGGTTCTGGATGTGAGCAGTGAACCTGATGCATACGATGCATTGATGGTTTCAAATCCGTCGGTGGCCGAAAGACCTGAAGGCGGCTTCCTCATGGTGTACAAGGGGGTGGCTAAAAAGAACAAGCCTCCGTTCGGTGGTCCTGTCTACCATCTCGTCGCCACGAGTGACCATGCGACAGGGCCTTTCAAGAAATATCCCAAGCCGATTTTCGGGAAAGAGGGCGTGGCATTTGCTGCGGAGGACCCGTTCATCTGGAGCGAAGCCGGCAGATACATGGCGGTCGTGAAGGACAATGAAGGCAACTTTACTGGTAAAGGCTACTCGCTTGCTTTGTTTGAATCTCCTGATGGTATTGACTGGAAGCAGGCGAAACATGTTTTTGTGACGCCGCCGGAGATAAGGTGGGCTAATGGCAGGCTGCAGAAACTCAACGCATTGGAACGGCCACAGCTTTACCGTGAGAACGGCAAACCTGTGGCACTTTTCTGCGCCGGCGCGGAAGGCAAGGACCGTGATGGTTCCTTCAATGTTCAAATACCGCTGGTTGCGCCGTGAGAGATCCATAAAGCTGGCATATATATGCATTTTGGTGTTATATACCGGGACGAAACATTCAGTAGTTTTCTGGATCAGGTGCTGGCGATATGTCTTACAGTGAGCGAGTTGTTCGCAGCGCATGTTGCGAATCACGGGAAATTGTCCTGGTGAATGAATCCGGGTCCGGGAAATGATCTTCCGACAAACGAGAGACTGGTGGCGTATAGAGAAATAAAATAATAGGATGCTAATGATGAAATACAGATTGCTTGGCAAGACGGGATTAAGCGTTTCTGAGATTGGAGTTGGTGCCTGGCAGCTTGGCGGGCCGCTCGTGCTGGATGGAAAGGCGGACGGGCATCCGGAGCTTGGTCGCGATTTCTGCATTAATTTGATCAGGCAGTGCGGTGATCTGGGGATTAATTTTATTGATACGGCGGAGCAGTACGGAAACGGTGAGAGCGAAAAGCGGGTGGGAGAAGCGCTTAAGGGACATCGGGACAAATGGGTGATCAGTACCAAGTTTGGCGCCCAGGTTGGTCTGCACGGAGAGAGGTTACAGGATGCTTCACCTGCCAGAGTTCCAGTTTCTCTTGAAGGTTCCCTGAAACGTCTGCAGACCGACTATGTTGACGTTTACCTGTACCATGTTGCTCCAAAACCGGGTGAAGCCGAGGAGGTGGCTGATTTTCTTCTACAGGCAAAGAAGAAAGGACAGGTTTGCGCCGTAGGGATTTCAACAAGTGATTTCAAGCAGGTTCAATATCTCCATTCTCTTGGATGTCTTGACGTTATTCAGTTTCCGCACAACATTGTCAGTGCACAGAAGGAAATAAGAATTTTCGTGGATGAGCATAATCTTGGCGGAATTGTGCGTGGAGCGTTTGCCGGCGGGCGTCTCAGCGGAAAATATTTTCATCAACCGCCTGATTTCAGTCCTGATGACATACGTTCGGGGCGGATTGATCCTGCAAAGGCCGCTGCAGATTACGCGAGGTTTTCGATATTCGAGGAACTTCTCACACCTGAGCGCAGCATGGTTGATCTTGCTCTCCGTTATATCCTGGATGAATTCAGTACCAGCGTGATAATCCCCGGCGGAAAGAGCATTGAAGATTACCGGAAGGCTGTACACGCAGCGGAGATTCCCTCCCTTTTGCCGGAAGAAAGAGACCGGGTTAAAGAATTGGTAAAGAAGTTATAGCTGCCTTTGTGTTATCTTGAGGTTTGCGGTTTTGTTCAGGAAAACAAGCCAAGCATGAACCACGCGGACGTAGCTGCTCGTGAAACCTGCATGTTTTAAAAGTATAAACGGTAGCGCTTTATTTTCCTTCCAGTTTGGCTGCCGCGAAATTCCAGTTAACGAGCTTGTCCAGGAAGGCGATTGCAAAATCTTTCCGCCGGTTCTGGTAGTCCAGGTAATAGGCATGTTCCCATACGTCCAGGCAGATTAACG
>MHBM01000195.1 GCA_001804885.1 Lentisphaerae bacterium RIFOXYA12_FULL_48_11 | reverse complement strand
AGCCGGCTGCTGTGTTCCAGGCAACAGGTACTGGACCATTGGCACCGAGCTGACCTTATCCTGCTTTTTCGGCGTTTTCTTCGCAGCACTCTTCTTAGCCTTTGGCTCTCGTGCCGGCGTGAATTTCAGAAAGCTCTTATCAGTAATCGCTGCAGGGCCGTCATACACCGGTATGTCCTTGAAGGTCATTGTTCCACCATCAGCACTGAACTGTTCGGCCGGAATCGCGTAGATGTTGCCCGTTATCAGATCAATCCAGACCGGATCCTTTAAATGCCCGCCCTTGATTGTCAGCTGAACTTTATTAATTTCCGACCCATTCGACGGGATCTCAGTACCATCCCACAATGTCACAACATCCAGTCCGCTCTTTTTGTCACGAAACGCAAACCTGGTCAGTTCTTTGTCCGTTCCTGTAATTGTCATATCGTAACCAGGAACCCGTTCCAGCGAGTCGTTGAATATGGTCACCACGTTTTGCACTGTATAATATGCGGTTTTCACCTTGATGATTGAATTATCGGGATTCGTCTTTAGCAAACCGTATCTTGAAATGAAGTCCTTGTGATAACTTAAATCGGAAATAGTAAAGACCGATGACTCAATATCAAACCCGACATCGCACAGCATCCGCCGGGCATTCCACTTGGCGTGCGAATACTCGGTCCAGTCGATGCCCGAAAGCGCATACTGTACCTCTTCAGAAGCGCATCCCGCCTCTCCCTGCCATGCGCGTATTTTTGGCGCGACATTCTTGAGCATCTCGTTGAACTTTCCCATATTTTCGTTCAGGCGATCGGGATTCCCGCTGTAGCCGTGATAGATCGCCCAGTGGAAAAGATCCAGTTTGCCCTGGTCCCTGATCATGGTAAGCATTTTCTCGATTGAGCCGAGATTCAGACCAGCCAGTACGAATGCGCCAACCTTGGCCTTGGGATCCACCCGCTTGATGATTTCCGCCGTACGGATATTGTTTGCAACTATATCCTCAAGCGAATTCTCCTTGTTCAGGTTGGGCTCGTTATACATCATCCATTCTTTAACACCCCTTGGTGAATATCGCCGCACCATGGCCTCAACCCATTTATCCCAGGCCGTCATTGTCTCGTCACCCTCGGGCAACTTCCCACCCGGTCCCAATGCGCCCCCCGGTTCGTACAGCTTATTGTTGTATGAGGTCTCCAGACACACTTCCATTCCAAGCTCAATCGCGTCATCCACGATGTGGTCAAGCCAGTCAAAATTGTATACACCCTTTTCCTTCTCCGTGCGGTTCCAGCCGCCTTGCAGACGGATACGCTTGATGCCAAGCGGGACAAGATACCCCCTGTATGCATCCCAACTCGCGAGGTCGCGATCCAGCGTTTCGCAGCCCAACGACCACATGGTGGTGTCGATCTCTTCGAGACTCTTAGGAATAAGATTACCAATCTTTGCCAGTTCCGGCTTGAGCGCAGACTGTACGCGTGTTGGAGTCTGATCCAGCAGCGGAATTGCAACAGGAGTCTTCTGCTTCATGTCTGAGAAAAAACGTACAGGTCTCAGGAACTGCTCACAGTGCAACGCTTCCGGACTCAGCCTGACCTCATCCAGCCATCCATCAAGTCCGCGCCCGAATACCAGATCGCTGTCATCATAGACCAACGGATTACCGGTCTTTCCACCACCGCAGGATTTATAATCAACATACAAGTCCGCTTTCTGAGTTTCGCGTTCATATGTCAGCGCCACATGGTGCCACTGGCCGTCATTCACCAGCGCGGACGAACTGAAACACTGGTTAAAGCCTTCTCCACTGTTCTGCGCACCTGGCTGCGTATCGAATCGCACGCCCAGCTTACCCTGCGGCGTGATCGACAACGACCAACTTGCACCGGACTGCCCGTTGCGCCGCTTGCTCGCAATCAACGCATGATGCGGAACATTCTTCGCCACCTTCACAAAAGTCTCTATCGTAAAGCCGGCAGGCTTTACCAGGTTATCTTTTCCTGCCACCACCACCTCGCCGCCAACCGGCGCACCACCTCCAAGCTCTTCCTTGCCTCCGAATCTCAATGAACCTTTGTTCCCGGAAATCACAGGCTTGCCGGAAACGCCATCCCAAAGTTCTTTATGTGGCACATCCCCGTCGAAAACCGGTGGTGTACCTTTCTCAAAAACCCCGGCCTTTCCATTCATCACGCTCGCATTCACTGACGACGCCACAACACTGACCGGCTGTCCGGCTTTGCCATCCTCAAGATGCCACCACCCCGTTGGTTCTGCACATACAAGACCTGCCATCAGAAAAATACCACCTGTAGCAATCATCCATTTCATAACTGCGTCTCCTGATGTTACCTATACGACTAAATCCCAATATGTGGTCAAGTCCTGATTTAAAGTTGTCACATTTTTCTTCTTCTGTTGTAGGAGCCCGACTCCGTTCGGGGCGATTCTTTCTCCGGATCGCGCGGACGAAGCCGCGCTCCTACATTTATTAGGTCACTGTTTACTACTCACTATTTACCGTTTAATTCCTATCGCCTTATTCCACTTCGTCAAATACGCGAACGAAATCGACCACAAACGCATCCGGAAGGACCGCCTTCTTCATCGCCTCGGACGGCTTGTCTCGTTTTCCATTCCGGTAACCACCGCACTCGGTTGAAACCAGTATAAACTCCTCGGTATGTGAAACAGGGCCATCTACACGCCATGATTCCTTGCCATCCACGTAAAACACATAGTTGGTCTTCGTCCAGTGCATACCGAAGGTATGGAATTTATCCGGCGTTTCCTCGACCTTCTTATTGCCAGACCCCTTGCTTTTGTGATTCTTTCCGTAGCCATTCCAATGGATATTATGGCTGATCAGATTATCACGCGTAAAGTTCTCCATGATATCAAGCTCCACGCCGGATACTGCAGGATCAAGATTGGCGCCGATAATCGGCGACTGCAGCCAGAATGCTGACCACCAGCCCGGTTGTTTCTGTAACTGGCAGCGAATCTCGTAATACCCGTACTTGTGCATGAACAGAGGAGGCTCAATATCAGCAATCGGCCACGTCAATCCATTGCTGTATGGATCTCCCGGTCTGTCCAGGAAATTACGACCTGTCTGTAAATGTGCCGAATAATACTGCCCGTCTTTCTCAATCAGGTTGAGATACAGCAGTCCATCTTTCACCACGGCACCGTCGTTTGTAAAAGTCTGATGCCGCGTCTGCATGATGTGCAGACGGAAATCCCACTTTGTCCGGTCCAGCTCTTTGCCGTCAAACTCATCACTCCAGGCCAGATTCCATTTCTTCCCCTCTGGCAGCAGGCTTTCCACATGCTCACCAGCAATCAGCCGGTCCACTGAAAGCATCAGCAAAATGCAAAACATCATTATAATCACTTTTCTCATTTGTTCCCCTTTCGCGCTGCATTGCCAACTGCCGCCAAGTCAACCGTCTCTCCGTCTGCCGGAAACTTGTATGGTTTCAGCTCCCATTCCTCTGTATAAGAAGCCGAAGCGCCCGGAGAAAGTACTTCGCGTGGACCGATCGGCTCCAGTTCACACATTTCGTTCTTGAAGTACCAGATGGAAATCGTGAGTCCGGCCATCTCGCTGTATACACGGTCGGGATAAACCGGGAACCTTTTGACAAACATCAGGTCGTTCCTCATAAGATAGCAGAACCAGCCGGCATAGGAATCTATTCCCAGCTTCGGGTTTGTTGGAGTACCGAGAACTTCAAGAAAGCCGTCACGAATCCTGATATTTTTATCTTCAGGACGATAGTTCATCACCGACCCCGGCCCATACATTATGTAACTCATCGGGAAACGGCTGTCCTGAGTCAGGGGTACAAGCACAATCCCTCCACCAACGGCAAGTGTCCGGCTCCAGTGACAGCAGGTCACAGGCTTGTCAGATTCATTGATCATGCGCTGTTCGCACCGGAGTATCGAGGAGTCCGGCGCCAGCTCGAACTCGCGTACAAGTCTGACACCTGTTGCGCTATCGCGTTTACTCGTGAGCTTTATCTTTCCATTACCGGTAAATTCTCCTGTCCAGTCGCCCAGCCACAGGTCAGGGTGCGGAGTAATGACACGTTCCGGACCTATATCAAGCCGCCCCCCACAGGGATCAACCGGTTTGACCTCCGGCTTATACATCCAGCCTTCCTGATCCGGATTCAGATACAGCGCATTTTGTCCACGCCACGCATATTCCAGAACACGTCCACCAGCCTGTGCACAAACCGTGATCCGCGCATCGTTATTTTCAAGCCTGAGACAGTCTTTGTAACCGAAAAAATCCACGCGCGATGTTTTCACTTGTTTCTTAACCTCCTGTTTTTTCCAGATCAGCAGGCGAACCGATTGCGCAGGCATAACGCTGAACGCTTCAACCTTTTCACGATCCGGTTCAGATGCGGAAACCAGCACTGCGCCAGGCACATCAACTTTGAACGACAGAGGCTTGTCGCCAGGATTCCAGACAACCACTCCGAAATTGTCCCCCGCCGCAAATCCTTTCGCAATAAGTCCGTCACCCGAGAACGAAAAACCCTCGCTATCTGTATATCGCCCATTCCAGAGCAATCCGGCATTCAACCGTTGGAACTCAATGATTTGCTTGAGATACCGCGTCGCTTCTTCAGGTGGAGTGGCCTTCATCATTCCGATATCAGGCTTGCTGTTTACATGCTTGTAATCGCTCACCTCGGGAACTTTGTTCTCTAAAAGGTATTTCACATCCGGCCCGTAGCGCGATTCGATCTCATAACGCATGCCATACGTACATGTAAAATTCGCCATCACTCGATCCATCATCGGCGTCGGCACCCGGACCGTGCTCATCACCTCCGGATACGTATATCGGAACATTTCAGGGAACGGATCAGTAACACGGTCCGCCTTCAACCTCGACTGGATCTCTGCCTCCGACGCATGGAAAGAACCGAGCTCGCACCCGTGGAACATCGAGATGGCATCCAGTGCACAGTCATGCAGGCCTTCGGTCATCACAATGAAGCCCGGATTAACCTTCTTCATGTGCTCCGCTATCCGGCGCAGGAAACCCGGACGTTCTGATTCATGCACGAGTGTTGGCACCGGATGCCCGTGTCCTTCGCCGTAGCATGCCATCGGCGCCATCATCGCCAACTGGTCGTAAAGAATTCCGTCTGCACCAAGCTCGTTGGCCTGAAGAGCAAGCGACAGCATCCTGTCATACCAATCCTCAGCATACAGGCATCCGAGATCAAACTTGTACTTGGGTATGTTTGAATACTTGTGATAAGAATGCTGATAGGTATCTCCATCCCGCTTGAGGATAGCAATATCCTTTCCCGTCTTCTTCCAGAACTCTGTCGCGTCGCGTTCCTGGAGCTGACCATTGGCATAGATGATAGACCGCTTACCCCTTCTCCGCACTTCCGCCAGAGCCTTCTTCAGTGCATCCTTTCCACCCATATCCGGACACGGGATGTAATCGGGATAAAGATGATCGTGTCCGCCATGTGCCCAGCCGAAGAGACCGAGAATATCCAGCCCGCGCTGATCGGCAACATCGCAGAGTTTGTCCAGCGAGGTATAAGGCCACATGATCTCTCCATTCTGCTGCTTGAGGATGCAGAGCAACCAGCCCGACGAATTCTTCGCCCACTCTGGAACATCGCGAAGTTTGGCAGTTGAATCAACCCATTCACGGTAATACCGCGCCGCTGTATGCCACGTTCCTTCGTATGGCATGATTATCACGGGAGGCATTGACCATGATTTTCCGGTTCTGCAGAAGAATTCGTGGTGAATAGCCATACTGAAATGCTTGTTGCCAGTATTGCAACGAAGAACCAACCGTTTGGAACGATACAACGGATCATGACACCCCATGTAAAGACCGCCCTCCTTACCCGCAAATGCAAACCACTGCATAGTGCCCCTGGAACCAGGATAATGAGACGAGATTTCAAATTCGTTGCCAGATTTTAACCATGGGGCCGGTTTACCCTCGTTAACCGGTATACGATTAATCCTCTTTCCCATTCCTTCAGGCATCAGGACCGGACAAGTGGACAGATCTGCAGTAATACCGTTCAAGACAGGACCCGCGAAAGCCGTAACCAGCCACCCGGTTGAACCATTTTCTACATTTGCGCTTAGCTCAAATTCATCACCCTTCCGGCATATGTTCAACGTAAGAGCGATCTGCCATGTTTTCTCTCCATCGGTCAGTTTGTCATACACCAGGCAAACGCCGTTTTCAGTTGCAGTACATTTTGGATTTTGCCCTTCACTGCGCAGCACAACATTCTCTCCCCTCACTGGTGCCGGCATATCAGGCTGAAGTGTGATAGACCAGAACGGTTCGCCTGTGGATTCGCTCGATGGACAGCCTTTTAACGACGGTTTCAGACTGAAGCCCTTCCCGGTAACCACAAGCTCTCCACCTGCCCCCTTGACGGTGAATACTTCCTCCGCCCGTCCACAGGTCATTACAGATAAAATACTGAGAAACACTAATCCATATATTGTCCAAATAGTTTTCGCAGTATTTTTGGTAGGGTGGGGCCGCCTTGGGACGGCGTAGCTTTCGAACGAAGACGCCCGGACCCGCCGGGATTGCTCTTGATTTTTTACATCTGGGATTCTCATGGCTTACATCTCCTATGTGTTTTAAACTGCAGGTAACTGTATCGCAGGCAGTGCCGTTTGCGCGACGAAGAAGTCCAGACACCGCCTTCGGTCATGTCCGAATCTAACAGAAGGCACCAGTATGTTCTTGGATTATTGGCCACCAGAACTTGGATTATTTACCGGCGGAACGGCCAAGGCTTCAAATACAAATCCGCAGTTTATATAAGAACCTATGCCCGAGTTCAGGATATAAGGCAAATCTATCCGGTGATAAAATACAGATACACGCTGATATATCCGACCTATCCTTGGCATACATTAAATTACAGCGACAAACCCGCCTGTGTCATTTAATGCATTACACCTTAATTCTTAAGTTCTTACCTAGAACGTCCCCATCTCATACTGACAAGTTTATGTTCTTATCCGTTCGTAGTTTCAAATCCGTCGGCTGACGGACAAAACAAGGCAAAATTGGTTATGGTTTCTGCCCATGTCACAAAAGCAATTTCTTATAACCTAACCATAACCTAACCCCATAACCACCCCTAACCTAACCCACCGCTGAACCCTTGTTTGCCGTTGACTTCCTCTCGGTTCCTGACGCAGAATCTTACAACAAGATCAAGATGCGAATATGAAACTGATTTATGCGAAGCGCTTCGATTGTTAAACACTTCTGGTGGCTGATTCCATTCGTCATTTTTGACGTATGGTTCTTTCCGCGTTTCTGGCAGCAGCCCGAACCCGAAATCATCAGTCCGGAACAGGTCAGACCACCCATACAACAACCACCCCGTTACGCCTTTCCAACTGACCAGAAAGGCCTGCTGGATCCACCATCAGACAGCGTATTCATGCCAACTGCCGCCGATAATGTGGAATCCGCCCTGTTCGGCTCAGCGCGTACCCGGCAGTACCAGTTTGGCTTGGCTCCCGCCTTTCACGAAGGCATCGACATCGCCCCGCTCCAACGGGACCGTCGCGGAAACGCCATGGACAAGATATACGCCGCAGCAGACGGACTCGTCGCATACATTAACCGTATCGCCGGGAACTCCTCATACGGCCGCTATGTGGTCATTGAACATACAGATCCAGCCGGACCGCTCTACACCCTCTACGCTCACATGGACGCCTCCGCACCAGGACTCAAGGCCGGAGATCAGGTAACCATGGGCCAGACGATCGGCCGCATGGGCCACACATCAACCCTTGATATTCCAAAGGCAAGATCACATCTTCATTTCGAGGTCGGACTGATGCTGAACCGCCGATTCGGACAATGGTACAAGGCAAAGAAACTCAAGCCCTACCACAATGTCTACCACGGATGGAATATGCTGGGACTGGACCCGCTTGACCTTTTCAGGAACCGCAACGCCGAAGGACAATTTGAGCTCCTGAAATACACACGTTCGCAAACGCCTGCCTTCGAACTGATCGTACAGGCACCACGCTTCCCTGACTATTTTGAAATCTATCCTGCCCTCTGGGAAGGACCACGACCTGGCGATGGACTGATGCGCCTGGTATTCACAGAATCCGGCCTGATTCTCAGTGGCAGGCCAAAATCAGAATCGGACATCGACCCGGGTACCGCCAGGGCTGCCGCACAGAACGTCAGTGCCGCCGCCCTCGGCAGGAACGGAAAAAGATTGATTATCCAGCGAAACGGCCAGTGGCAGCTTGGCAGCAAGGGTACCGAGCTGCTCGAAATCCTCTTCTACTGAATCCCGTACCCTGACACCCGCCCGCAGTCTCAAAACCCTACAAACCTGGCGATGGAGTTGGCGTGCAGGTTAACGGGATTGAGGCAGAGAGCGATTGGGCCTCAATATGGAGGGATCAGTTCCCAGGCGGTCAGTCATGCCCGTAGGCGTGTTAGGGTAGAAGTGCCTGAAGAGTCTTTGAAACGACTGGCAGCAGTTGTTCGCTCGTAAGTCCCGCCGGATCAAACTTGTTATTCACAGTCTGACCCAGTAAGCTCCGTCCCGCCTTGCGGTAACGATCCGTTATGGCTACCCGATATTCGTCCTTCGTTTCGTTGATCATTTGATGTTTTCCTTTCGGT
>MHBM01000194.1:16155-38378 GCA_001804885.1 Lentisphaerae bacterium RIFOXYA12_FULL_48_11 | reverse complement strand
TTGGGTCTGAGGTATTTCAATGCCAGAAATAACGAGAATGGTACCATATAACAACCGCTTCTTTCATGTCCTTGGCCGCAACTGCGGGAACAATATGACATCGCGTATGGCCTCAATACCGGAAAGAACCATTATAAGACGATCAATGCCTATGCCCATTCCTCCTGCAGGGGGCATGCCATGCTCCAGTGCAATCACAAACTCTTCATCGATCGATGCTCCACCAGCCTGGGCCTCAAGACGTTTACGCTGCTCCAGAGGATCATTCATTTCCGTATAACCCGGAGCAATCTCCTGACCTGCAATCTCCAGTTCAAATACATCGGCACAGGTATCATCATCTTCACAGGCCTTTGCAAGAGGAACCAGTGCTGCAGGCAATCTTGTCACAAATGTCGGCTGTATCAATGTCTTCTCAATTGTCTTCTCATATACCTCATGGGTAATTGCCAGATGGTCCCATGACTTCTCTATTGTCAACCCCAGTTCTGTGGCTTTTCGACCTGCATCTGTCACCGAAAGGCCATACCAATCAGCCCCCATTTTCTCTGTAATTAAGTCGCGATATGCAACTTCACGCCAGGGAGGGGTAAAATCAATAGCATGTTCTCCAAAATTGACTTTCAACCCGCCAAACACCGTTTTCGCAACATGCACTATCAGGCCTTCAACTATTTCCTTCATACCGCTGACGTTTGAATACGCCTCATAAATCTCCAGCATTGTAAATTCTGGATTATGAGTTCTCGAAAGACCCTCATTTCTGAAATTCCTGTTGAGCTCAAACACCTTGTCAAAACCACCAACAAGAAGCCGCTTGAGATATAATTCAGGAGCAATACGAAGATACATATCTGTATCAAGAGCCGTATAACGCGTAACAAATGGGCGCGCAGCCGCTCCACCCGCCATGGACTGCATCATGGGTGTTTCAACCTCAAGAAAGCCTCGGTCAAAAAGAAAATTCCTGATTTCACGGATGGCCATAGTCCTCTTGTTGAAGAGATCACGAACCTCCTGACTGGCAATAAGGTCTAGATACCGCTGGCGATAACGAGCCTCAACGTCTTTCAATCCGTGCCATTTCTCAGGAAGTGGCAACAACGCCTTTGAAAGAAGCTCCCATCTGTCAATTTTGATTGTCGGCTCACCAGCATGGGTCGTGAACAGCTGTCCCTCCAGTCCAATATGATCGCCCACATCAAGCAACTTGAAAGCTTCGAAAGCCTGATCGCCAAGGGCATTTTTCTGGGCATATACCTGGAATTTACCGGTACCATCTCTTATATCAGCAAAAATGCTTTTACCCATTGATCTTATCGTCGTAAGCCTGCCTGCGGCTGACACTTTCATCTCTTCTTTAAAGTCACAACGGATGGACGCAAGATTCCCACTTCTCTTAAAAGCATGGCCAAAAGGCTTATGTCCGAACACCTTCAGTTTTTCCATGTTGGCAAGTCGTTGGTCCCTGTATTCATTTTTTTCCATTTCAGCCATAATAAACACCCTGTTTTCCTTTTTAAGCACTTCCCTTACATCGCGCTTAGAATGCACTAACCGCAATTAAAATGCACACAAAAAATCGTCTTCGGCGCTTGAAATACCTGATACATGCGAGTATATTCGGCTTGTTTGGGTGGTCTATTAAAAACACTAAATATGGAGGAAAGAAAATGAAGTCCAATCGACCGGTCACACTTTTCACAGGACAATGGGCAGATCTACCGCTGGAAAAACTGGCAGAGAAGGCCGCAGGCTGGGGATATGAGGGTTTGGAATTGGCATGCTGGGGCGATCATGTGGATGTCGCACGTGCTGCAAAAGACAAGGCCTATGCTCAAAGCCGAAAAGAAATTCTCGCCAAATATGGACTCAAGGTTTTCGCGATCAGCAATCACCTGGCAGGACAGTTGGTCTGTGATTTGAACGATGATGAACGCTCGGATATTTTTGCACCAAAGTCATGCCACGGGAACGCCGAAGCCAAAAGAAAATGGGCGATCCAGACAATGAAAGACAGCGCCATGGCCGCAAAAAATATCGGAGTCAAAGTCGTAAACGGATTCACAGGCTCATCGATATGGCACATGATCTACAGCTTCCCCCCCGTCTCAGATAAAATGGTCGAGGACGGCTTCAAGAGGTTCGCACAGCTGTGGAATCCGATCCTCGATGTGTTTGATAAATGCGGCGTTAAGTTCGCGCTCGAAGTACATCCCACGGAGATTGCGTTTGACATTGTAACGGCAAGGAAAGCCCTGAAAGCAATCGGGAATCGCAAGGCGTTCGGTTTCAATTTTGATCCCAGCCATTTGCACTGGCAGATGGTCGATCCTGTCAAGTTCCTGAAGGCATTCCCTGAACGTATTTATCACGTCCACATGAAGGATGCCGCTGTAACACTTGATGGCGAATCAGGGATTCTTTCATCTCATCTGAATTTCGGAACCCCTGGCAGAGGATGGGACTTCCGTAGTCTCGGACGCGGTGGTGTTGATTTTGAGTCAATCATTCGCACACTGAATGCCATCAACTACTCTGGCCCCCTTTCGGTCGAATGGGAAGACGCCATGATGGACAGGGAATTCGGAGCTGCCGAAGCCTGCCAGTTTGTCAAGAAACTCGATTTCCCGAAGTCGGATCGAGTATTTGATGAAGCATTTGGCGAATAGCACTCGCATTGGTCATAGGTATGTAAAACATCCCCAACCACGGTTCATTCCGTGGTTGGGAATTTGGGAGTATGTAGTGTTTAGTCACTATTTGGGGTATGTTTTTTCTGGTTTTGTGTGTCTTTCATTGACGACCCTGACAGTATCAGCAGCAAACAGGCCTGAACTTAGATTCCTCAAATCGATTGAACTTGCATCCATTGGATTAAAACTGAACATCATGCCTGAAGCCAGGGAAGTTCCAATACCTCCACCGCAGGTGTTTCGCTATACATTTACCAGCGGTGAGAAAAAATGGAACGCCGACATGTACTCACCTCTTGAACTGTGGCAGACAAGCCAATTTTCAGGAAAATGGACAGACCAGCGCAGTAACAACTTGATCCTCGCGACAATCACAACAGTCTTCCCTGCCGATAAATTCCAGCAAAAACATGTTACCCGAGAAGATTTCAGTAATGCCCTAAACGAAGCCAACCGCGTAGCAAAAGAATGGGATGACGAATCAATCAAGAAATGGGTGGAATCTTTTACAGGAATGCAGGATGTACCGGTTAAGACAGTTCAGCGTATTCCGTCACGCATCAGGGCAATCAAGTCATTCACTCTCTCCGACACTGCTTATGGTTATGCTTTTTGTGTGAACCGCCCTGCCTTGGCACCAAATCCTGCAACATCTATTTGGTATTTTGCAATGCTGGACCTGAATCCACGTGTGGACACAGAGAGGGCTCAGAAATCCATAGTTGAACAGTTTTTCCCATCCATCTACCCGGTAAAAATGGTTCAAAAGCAAACAGCAGTTTCAACCTCTTTTCAATCAGCCTCTTTCTCCGGCAAACAGCAAAAATCACCTGAATTTATTGCCAGCCGCCAGCTGGTTACCGACAGCATTAAGAACATGAAGGACTGGTGGTATGCAGAAACCGAGAATTACATATTTCTTTCAAATCTGAAGTCAAACTACCGTGTAACCATAAAAGACCTTCAGGAGCGGATTGAATACCTGCGTAACGCTTTCGAACAATTTATGCCACCTCGAAAAGATATTACCGCAATAAGTGTCGTAAGAGCTTTTTCGTCAGCTGACGAATACGTATCATACGTTGATAAAGACATGGCATGGTCTTGGGGGCTCTGGTCACCAACACACAAGGAACTTGTCATACGGCCTATTGAGGGAGCCGGAGCCAAAGTCCAGAGGGAAGAATTCTTCAGAATTGTATTTCACGAGGCATTCCATCAATACATTTATTATGCTTTTGACCAGAACAGCCCTGCAGTCTGGTTCAACGAGGGACATGCCGACTTTTATTCCGCAGCATTGATCAATGACAGGAAATTCTATATTGGAGAAAACTCCTCAAGCGTTAAAGCCGTCGATGAAATGGTCAGAACAAAAACTATCGACATTCACAGACTCATTCATCTTACCTACGAGCAGTTCTACGATGAATCCAGAGAAATACGTCACAAGAATTACGCGCTGGCTTGGGCACTTATCTACTACCTTCGGAAAAGTGCACCCCTTGATAGTCCCGCCAAGTATGCCAAAATACTGGATAAATACAGCGACGCACTCTGGGAAACAAAAGATAAAGACAAAGCTACAGAAATAGCTTTCGAAACCATCGACATCAACTCTCTACAACGTGATTTCATTCTATTCTGGACATCTCAACGAAAACGCGGGGAAGCTTTGCGCAACAATATTTTCAAAGCCTATAATCCTGGCGCAAAGAAATAGATGGAATGAATCACTCGCTTTCCGGCTCAAACCCAGGCTACATAAACTGTCTATTCACTTCTTTCTCCGGCACACTCCGTCAAGGAAGATATCCATGGCAGCATCTACGATCCGCCTGACATACGCCTCTGTATATGCACTATGTCGTTTCTGGCCGGCAATTATCGGTTTATATAGAATGTATCCGGTAAGCATTCCGAAAAAGCTCCAAGCCGCACATTCAATGTCAACTTTCCGAAACAAACCTTTCCTGATACCGTCGTGAAGCACCTCTGCTACCTTTTTGTTTCTCCATATTATTGCTTCAATTGCAGCCTTCGGCAACCTGCGTCCTCCTGCCAGAGCTTCGGCAAACAACACCTTGAGTGCAGGTTCAGTATGGAGCACATAGAAAGCAAAAGCCTCCAGCATCGCCCTGAGTTTTTCACGTGGCCCTTTTCCGCTGGCAACAATCGTAAGCCCCATTCTCATGATCGGCTCGATTTTTCTGGATACAACTTCGCCGAAAAAAGCCTCTTTACTGCCAAAATGATATGTTATGGCGCCGAGATTGGCTCCAGTTGCTTTGACAACATCTCGAACCGAAACCCCCTCGTAGCCTCGTTCTTCAAAAAGTTTTCCACCAATTTCCAGTAATTTATCTTTTGTTCGCATTACCTCTGCACTCCTTATCTACTTTACTCTGTATATCTCCATTTCAACTAAAGTCAATATCCATGTTTACTGCAGACTTGCTATCGGCTCTCAACTGGTTATTCTGCTTGCATGAGAAGACAGATTTGTTGGGAAGAAAAGTTTGAGGACGGCCTGAAGCGCGAAATACGTGTGTCTTTCCCTGGCGGAAACAAGATTAGGTGGCAATTTAAAAGTTCAGACAGGCTGGAGTGGGACTATAACAGTATTCCAACTGTTGAGGACTGGAGTGCATTGCTCCTCAGGGCTGAGGGAAGGTACAATCGACGTAGAATGCCTTTCAGGGATCTTGAACTTGTCAGAAAGGGTCACGCAGAGGCATCCTCTGATTGACAGTTCAAAACTTCAACAGTTATTATAATAAGATGCTTGCTCAGTGGATAATAGAGAAAAAACGAAACGGTCGACCACTCTCTCAGGATGAAATTGCATTCTTTATCCAAGGGTATGCTCGTGGGGAAATCCCTGATTACCAGATGTCAGCGCTGGCAATGGCAATATACTTCAAAGGGATGACTTTCCCCGAAGTTACAGCACTCACAGATTCAATGATACGCTCAGGCAAGGTTCTTACCCTGTCATCAATTAAAAAGCAAAAGGTGGACAAACACTCTACTGGTGGCATAGGAGACAAGGTCTCGCTCATTCTAGCACCTCTTGTTGCATGCTGCGAAATAGCAGTCCCAATGATGTCAGGCAGAGGTTTGGGAATTACAGGCGGCACACTTGATAAAATGGAATCCATTCCTGGTTACCGCGTGAATCTGAAGCCATATGAATTTATTTCTGTACTCAAAAAATGCGGATGCTCCATGATCGGTCAGACCCCAGAACTTGTTCCGGCCGACCGTAAGCTTTACGCCCTGAGGGATGTTACCGCTACAGTTCCATCAATCCCGCTGATATCGGCAAGCATAATGTCCAAGAAAATAGCAGAAGGATCGGACAGCCTGGTACTGGATGTCAAATGGGGTAAAGGTGCTTTCATGAAGACCAGGCTAGAGGCCAAAACACTTGCCAGAACAATGGTTGAAATTGGCAAACGAATGGGCAAAGGGATGGTTGCCATTCTGACGGATATGAACCAACCGCTAGGACGTAGCGTCGGCAACGCTGTTGAGGTCATTGAATGTATTGAAACCCTCAAGGGGAACGGGCCAGATGATCTGGTTGAAATCACGCTTACCCTTGGTGCGCATATGCTGCTTCTCGGTCAGGCGGCAAGAAGCAAAGAACAGGCCCTGAACATTCTTCAGAACAAGATCACCTCAGGAGCTGCATTCAACAAGTTCAGGGAAATGGTTAACTTACACGGCGGCAAGGTTGAATATCTTAACAACCCTTCACAACTTCCTCATGCTAAACACCATTTCGCCTGCCCCTCACCACGTAGCGGATACGTTTCAATGGTTGATGCAGAATTAATTGGGCGCGCCTGCATAATACTTGGTGCAGGAAGAAAAACTATTGATGATAAGATTGATCACGCGGCAGGTATCACCGGAATCGTAAAAATCGGAGAAAAGGTGAATAAGGGTCAGCCCCTGCTTATCCTGCATGCAAATGAAAGGAAAAAACTCACAGAAGCTGGGACTCTTATCGGTAATGCCATCAAACTGGGCAGAGAGCATGTCAGGCCACCAAAACTGGTAACTGATTTAATAAAATAGGCGGGCATATGTTCGGTATAGAGATTCGTAGTTAAATTATTTAGCACACAACTGGAGAGAATCAATGAAGACTTTTACCCGACGGGCATTTCTTAAAAGCACATCTGCTGCTTCTTTGACTGGGCTTGTATCCTGTACGCATACAACTGGGCCCAATCTGGCTTTCCACAAATCCAGCGATATTTCTGTGCGGGATGTGAGACATAGTTTTGAACAATATTTATTACGTACACCGCTGAAGTTTGGAGGTACGGTAATCAACAGCCTGGCATTGCTTAACGTAGAGTGCACAGTTGAAACCCGAAACGGGCAAGTTGCAAAGGGATTTGGCTCGATGCCGCTTGGAAATACATGGTCATTCCCTTCTAAAAAAATGACTTTCGATCAAACTCTTAATACGATGAAAGCCCTCGCCGAACGAATTGAAATTATTACCAGGAATTGCCATGAGTACGGGCACCCTCTTGACATCAACTGGCTGCTTGAACCGGAATATTTGAAGGCCGCCGACAATCTCAGCGATGAGGGAAAAATCCCCGAGCCCATCCCAAAACTCTGCACTCTGGTCACGGCAAGTCCATTTGATGCTGCAATACATGATGCTTTTGGCAAAGTTCACAGGAGGAACTGTTATTACACATATGGATCTGACATGATGGGTTACGATCTTTCACAATATCTGGGAAAAGAATTTAAAGGCGAGTTCTTGAACCACTACCTTCAGTCTAAACCAAAAGAAATGATGCCACTATACCACCTGGTTGGCGCGGTTGATCCCCTTGAAGAAAACGATGTAAATAAAAAGATCGGAGACGGTCTGCCGGAAACGCTGGAGGAATGGATCAATCACAACGGACTTACTCACATGAAGATCAAAATGAACGGAAACGATCTCGCATGGGATGTAGAACGAGTTGTAAGAGTTGATCGTATTGTTACCGGAATCCAGAAGAAGCGCAGAATCTCAAAATGGTTCTACTCGCTCGACTTTAACGAGAAATGTCCAAATGTCACATACCTTCTCGATTTCCTGAGCCAGGTTAAAAACAAGACTTCTGCCGGTTTTGACCGCATACAGTACATTGAGCAACCTACCGCACGAGATTTGAAGGCAAACCGTTCAAATGTAATGCACGAAGCGTCGAAACAACGGCCGATCGTCATCGATGAATCACTAATAGACAAGGAAAGCCTGATGCTGGCAAGGGAAATGGGGTACACGGGTGCCGCACTAAAAGCGTGCAAAGGACAGAGTCAGGCATTGCTCATGGCGGCAGTTGCCCAGAAATATAAAATGTTCCTGTGCGTACAGGATCTGACATGCCCTGGAGCCTCATTGATTCATTCTGCAGGACTTGCAGCCCACGTTCCTGGTGTCGCAGCCATTGAAGCCAATGCCAGGCAGTTCTTACCGGCAGCCAACAAGCCATGGGAAACTAAATTCCCTGAAATATTCTTCATCAAAGATGGCATGATGAGAACTGCTGTTTTGGGTGGTTATGGGCTCGGAGCTGTTTAGCTTATCATATTTAATACTTGGCTATTTAAACCGGAGGCTGATAAAGCCGATGGAGATTCTCAATAGAAGTAAGAGCGAAGATGCGATTCAACTGCATCCAGCCAGGAATTACTGAACTTATACCCGGGACACAGAAGCACAAATATTCGTCGAGCGGCACGCCGGTAACCATCAGGATGTATAGTCATATTATCAAGAAAATGCAACGGATGGCGATCAATCGCCGCGATCATAAAATCCAAAAGATCCAAAGGTTCTTCAGACTTGGGCGTAAGAACAAACTGCCAGAGGATGTTTGGTTCTCCTGTAATGGCAGCATTGATTATACTGCATATCCTGTCCCTGTCTTTATAAAGTCCGGCTCCTTCCATTAAAATTGCACGCCGATTTGTTACGCCGGGTATGATCATCGAAAAAGGACTGGAAGTATCAATGCATATCCTCTCTTCAAAGAGATCAGGCAAACTCTTTCCACAGAATGAACCTGCAGGACTATCCATCAATCTACCGGCATAACTCAAAGCCATCCGCTCAGCGTCCTGAACAGCAGATTCGCTCATCCATTTTGTTGACAGAACACGATATGGTGGTTTGTTCTGACATTTGAGCCCAAGTAATCTTCGTTTGTCCCTCAATTCAGTACCAGGTATCAACAGTGCGTGCAGAAACTGGACATGTGCATTTTTAAGCATAAATGCCCACTTCAAGGATTTCCTGATATCGGAGATTTGCTGGAATGGCAATCCACACATAATGTCAACCGTAAGCCTTATCCTTCTACCTGACATTAACTTCACGCCTCGATCCAGCGCGGAAAGTTTTGCAGGGCGCCTGATTGCTTTCAACACTGATTTGTCTCGACTCTGCACGCCTACTTCAATCTCTCTGAAATTCGCTTTATCCAGCATGCTGGCCTGTTCTCCGGTAACGGTCTCAGCTCGTAATTCGGCAAAAAAACGTATTTTCCTTGCAGGATTCAGTTTTATCAAACCTCGCAGAATACTCTCGAAATCAGGATTTGAATTAAACGTTGGATCAACAAACCTGATTTCCTCTGCGCCGCGCCGAAGAAGGATTGCAACGCGATTTACTACTTCATGAGTTTGGAGAAAACTGACACCATTTCGTTTTTGATTATAGCAACAGAAAGTGCATTTCATCGGGCACCCCCTGCTTGTTTCCATATACGCAACACCATTACCATCCGGCTTGTTCAACCTGAATCTCGGACCAGGCAGAATCTCGGAAAGCTCAATCTCAGGGCGTTGAACCTTACCCCATTCATATACGCCTTGCTTTTTAGACGCTACACCAACGAGATCACAGTTTATTTTCTTCCTGAGACACTCAAGAATTACAGGAAATACCTGCTCCCCCTCTCCTATTGAAATAACATTAGCAACACCACTCTTAAAGAGAACAGGATGATCGGCTGCAACCTCAGGACCTCCGATCAGAATTCTTACAGATGGCAGGCGTTTCTTCACCTTATCCAGCACATCAAGGGTGCGTTCCACATTCCAGAGGTATATAGTAGCTACTATCACGGCCGGGCACTTGCGCTCGGTTATAAGCTTAACAAGACTAACGTCATCAAGCCGGTCAGCAGATGGGGTAAGAATTTGAGGTTTAAAGTACCGATCTTCACCTGCACGTTCCATGGCACAAACAAGATAGTTGGCTGCAAGGCGCAGGTTTTCAGACGGGCCACCGACGTGATTATCAAGATACGGTAACTGGATAAATAGTATCGTTTCTCTCTGGCGCATAAAAAATTGCAACAAATAAATGTAACTTCATGTCAGCACGCTAATGGAAAATACTGTCTGTTATCTTTTATCCATCATTCGCTTGAATGGCTTCCGGGGCACGCCCCGCCCTGGCTCCTCCCTTTCCATTTGTTTCATATCGCCGCGATGCATTTCCTCACCTTCTTCGATGGCAAGATACCAGTCACCCTCTACCTCGATCCACTTATTAGCCGGAAGGTTATGCCACTGATTGTTAATCCATAATTTTGGTATTAACGTAACCTTATCACCTTTCTCGTTGATCTTTGCAGAATCAACGGACAATTTCCGATGCGGATCATCTGCTACCTGGAGAAACGGAAACATACCCATAAAAGCTTTTCGTATGGCATTCTGTCCCACCACCTTCACCAGGTCAGGATCAACAAATTCTGATGCTTTCGTATAATCCTGCTTCAAAAGGGCCTTCACAAATTCATCATATCTCTGTTTGACACGTTTCTCTGGCGTACCGGTATACTTCTTCTTACCCGATGACTTGTCATCAGCTGGTTTAGTGATAGAAACCGCTTTTTCAACAGTACCAGGCTGAAAAACAGCTTTATCTGTAATTTTGGCAGCTTGTTTCTCCTGAGCAATCCTTGCATCATATTCCATGATAAGCGCCTTTGCTGACGCGGCTTCTGCCCGATTATTAAGGCTCTCTTTTTCTACCTTTACCTCGACTGCACCGGGAATATCATTTTTCTTTGTTAATGACTCCTGAAGAGCACCTAGAGCCTTGTCATAATTCTGCACAAGAGCAATAATTTTACGAGCTTGCTCTACCGGAAACTTCTCTATTGCCCTTATATAGGCATTCTGAAGCGGAAGCAACTCGGGAACATCTTTTGCAATATCATTTACATCAATTTTCTTTGCCGCCGAAAAACGATCAATTTCTCTATCTAACACAAGAACGGGATCAAGCTTACCTGATTCCTGCATTTGTTTTTTGAGATTTCTGACCGCACCAAGGTAGCGGTCCTGTTCCGATACAATTATCTCAAGATCGGCATCATGTATTTTCTGCAACTCCTTCTCATATGTTGTTTTCAACCTTAGAAATTCGGAATTTAAGGACACTTCATCAGCCGCCGCTACAATCATCGTCAGTAGCAATGTCGATAATAAAACACATATACAAATATTATATGGACGAGGCATAGTAACAACCCTTTCCTTCAACATGAATATACCAAAACAAATATCGCCAGATAACACTTTAGTTCATTCATTTGCTAAATTCTTTCAGGTGTCTCAATGCCGAGCAGGTCGAGGCCTGTACGCAAAACCCTCGCAACCATTCCGCAGAGACGTATACGGCTTTCCCTTACACCCTCCTCTGCCTTAAGAAAAGGAACATTCTGGTAGAAGGTACTGTAAGTCTGCGCCAAATCATACAGATAATCAGCGAGAGAACTCGGCTTGTAAGTTTCCGCCGCCCTGAGAACAACGTCCGGAAAACGAATGAGCATAAGAGCCAATTTCCGCTCAATAGTCTCCGTTAGTTTTAATAAATAAACATCAGGGTTAATATCAGAATGTTTCTCTGAATATTTGTCACGGACACTGGCAATCCGGGCATATGCATACTGGAGATAAGGCCCAGAATTACCCTCGAGCGATAATGCTTTTTCCCATGTAAACGTTACCGTTGTCTGCGGGTTTTGGCTCAAATCGGTATACTTTACCGCGCCTATTCCAACAGATCGCGCAACAGCCTTCTGCTGATCCAACTGCATATCGGGACTTGCTTTCTGAACAATTGCAAGAGCCCTTTGTTCTGCTTCATCCAGAAGGCATTCCAACTTGATCACGTTACCTTCCCTCGTCGAAAACGTTCCTTCAGGAAGGCGCATCAGGCCGAACCAAACGTGATCCAGCCTGGTTGTAATTCCAAGTTTCCGTGCAATCGTGAAGAATTGTCGAAAATGAAGTTGTTGTCTCTCGTCTGTAACATAAACAATTTTATCAGGGTTGAATTCCGTTACCCTGCTCACAACCGTCGCAAGGTCTGATGTCGCATAGTTAAAAGCACCATCACTCTTCCGGACAATACAAACGGGCAACTTTTCTTCATCCAGAAAAACTACAGTTGCACCTTCGCTTTCCTTTGCCAATCCTTTCTGTTCCAGAAGATCAACTATTCCTCTTAGCTTCTCATTGTAAAAACTCTCCCCACGAACCTGGTTAAATGACACCCCAAGTCTGTCATATATTCTCTGGAACTCCTTCAAACTCAGAGTTACAAACTCTTTCCATAAGGCAAGGTTCTCCTGGTCTCCCGACTGCAGTTTCACCAGTTCCTGCCTGCATTGCGCCATCCAATTCTCATCTTCCTTGGTCCTGCCATAACTTTTTACATAAAGTCGTTCCAACTCCTCCACGGGAGTCTCAGAAAGGGCTTTTGCGTCTAGAAAATTGCGGTATCCCATTATTAGAATACCAAACTGGGTACCCCAATCTCCTATGTGATTATCTGAGACAACATTGTATCCCAGAAATCGATACATTCGGTCAATGGAGTTACCAATAATAGTTGAGCGTATATGGCCGATGTGCATAGGCTTAGCGACATTCGGGCTAGAATAATCAATAACGACGGTATGCCCCTCACCTATCTGCGGGACGCCCAATCTGACATCACTAGTCATAGAACATAGATATTCAGAAAGCCATTCTGTCTTGATGTACATGTTAATAAAGCCCGGACCGGCAATCGCAACACGTTCAAGCGAAAAGTGAAGAGCAACACTCCTGGTAAACGTTTCCGCTATCTGGCGTGGCGACTGTTTCAGTATCTTTGCCAGAGCCATCGCGTCATTGCACTGGTAATCCCCAAACTCAGGGTTCGATGTCGCAATAATACTTACCGGAGGTATTGCGCAACCCGAATCTTTGAATATTCGTTTAAATTCTGCATCAGCCCACTGTGATAATATTTCATTCAAAAGCATCATTTAATTTTTCTCCATGCACACTCTCATATATCGAATCGCAACGATTCAAACAAGAGTGATTTTATGTAAACACTCCCGTTTTGGCTTGTATTAATCCATATCGTTCATAAGATTTAATCTGGGAGTAGAATTGCAGGGGATAGATGAACACAGAAAATACAGAAACAGAGCGCGGAATCAACTCGGGTAATGACAACACGCCCATAACACAAACAACAAGAGACGGAAACGGGCCACCAGAAGAAACTTCCACAACGAATTCTCGTGATGACATTAATTCATTCATCACCGTTTTCGGGAAAATCAGGAAAACAGTAAGAGGCTTAAGTTTCGATCCATTATTTGCAGTACGTTTATTTGAGAAGTTCCTTGCGCGGAGCAGGTCAATATTGACACCCGCTCTCTTTGAATCTATATCCGACTGGTTTATAATAATGGGGCATGCCACGCTGGTAACAATGTCTGGGCTCTCGCTTCTGTTCTGGGTTATGGCAGCCATTAAACAGTCTAGAGGGGTATATATACTGTATGGAGCAGGATATGCGATTTTATTTCTGGTACTTCAGTTCAGTGCCTGGAAGTTCATGAAGGCCGGAAAAACTTTAGTTCAAAATTCCCCTAGCCGCCTGGCTTCCGATGCATTTCTTGACTGCCTTGCACTCTTGTCGGGTATTGCCGGTATTCTGTTGTTTGTCAACTTTCTCACATACAGCGAGTGGAGTTACTTCTGGACAGGTATTGCGGCATGGGTAATATGCGACTTGATCGCATATATAGCATTGAACCCATCGCTTGCAAACATCTCTCTTGCAAAAGAAGCGGGTGCAGGCGAAGAGGCTATAGGAATTATTTCCTTCTTCGTAAAGGCATTCATGCGCATAGTTCCCATTGCTTTTGGAACCGGGGTAAGCCTATTTATGGTAGCCCTCCTGATGGGTATTTTCACACTTTTCGGCCGTGCAGGAAATGAATTTGACGGGAAAAGCGCCATCGATCGCGCTGCCTTGTATGCATGCCTGCCCTTTGCCAGTTATATTATTTTCGCACTGTATCATCTAATTATCGACATCCTGAGGGCAATTTTGATAATTCCGGTAAAGCTTGATCAACTGAATGACAGAAAAGGATAAACAGGGGTATAAGAAAGCATATGAAGATTACCATAGTAGGAACAGGTTATGTTGGACTGGTAACTGGAACTACATTTGCCGAGATTGGCCATGAAGTCTTGTGTATCGACAATGATGAAAAGAAAATACAGAAATTAATGCGACTTGAAATGCCTATCTATGAAGAAGGTCTTGAAGACATGGTGAAACGAAACTTCAATGCCGGCCGTCTCCGCTTTTCAACATCCATCAAAGAAGGGACGGAATTCGCCACCGTCATATTTATTGCAGTTGGCACCCCTCCCGGCTACAAAGGCGAAGCCAATATGTCATACGTCGAACGGGTGGGACGTGAAGTCGCCGAAAACATGAAATCGTATCGGCTGCTGGTTGAAAAGAGCACAGTTATAGTGAATACCAATCAGCAGTTGAAACGGACAATGAATAAATATCTTGAAGATGACATTCCCTTCGATGTCGCCTCAAATCCTGAATTCCTCCGCGAAGGAACGGCCATCAAGGACGCGTTCCATCCAGACCGTATTGTCGTAGGCGTCGAAAGTCAACGCGCTTCAAAGCTTTTACGAGAGATATATGAACCCATTGTAAAGAAAAGCAACTGCGAATACCTGGAAATGAACATTGCCAGCGCCGAACTAACAAAACATGCGGCGAATTCATTTCTCGCAATGAAAATATCATTCATCAATGCGGTCAGTCGAATCTGTGAAATGACCGGAGCTGACATCAAGCAGGTCGCACATGGGATAGGCCTTGATGGCCGTATAGGCAAGAGTTTCCTGTATGCTGGTGTTGGCTATGGCGGGTCATGTTTCCCCAAGGATGTTGATGCATTTATTCGCATGGGCGATGAACTCGGCTACAGCCTGAACGTTCTCAAGGAAGTCCAGAAAATCAATATCAACCAGCGTGAGCACATGATGCGAAAATTGCAGCATGAGCTATGGGTACTTGAAGACAAGGTGATCGCGGTCCTAGGCCTTGCATTTAAGCCTGGAACAGACGATGTCCGAGAATCTCCTGCTCTATATTTCGTTCCACAACTGATCGAACGAAAGGCCAAGCTGAGGCTTTGGGATCCTATTGCAAAAGAAAAATTCAGCGAACTTCATCCTGGGTTATCTTACTTTGATACACCACTCGAATGCTGCCAGGAAGCCGATGCAGTTCTCATACTGACAGAATGGCCTGAAGTCAAGGAGCTGAACCTCAAAAAGCTTAAAGAAGTCCTGAAAGTACCTATAGTCATCGACGGCCGCAACGTATTTGAACCTACAGACATGCAAAAGCATGGATTCATATACAAATGCGTAGGTAGAGAACCTGTCGGGCTGCCCGATAAAAAATAGCGTTAGGCCGGAACAATACCCAGTTTCTTCAGTAAAGCAGTAGTTTTTTTCGCAATCGGCAACAAGTGCTTGCGATTCTAATTCCATCATAAAAGGCTCCCTGCCAAGTCATGTGGCACATTATCAAAGGCAGATGACCTATGATCAATACGATCATCCCTTATTATGGAATATCAGTAACACTCAAATTTCCCTTAGACTAAAGTAAAAAGCTCTTGTTACTCAACTAATTCACAAAGGTTTTAAAGACTTGACGACACTCAACTCCATCGCTATAAATCAGCGGGCAACAGAGCAAATCGGGTGATAACACCCATGGAGAAGATGATGAACAGAAATACATATATACAGGAATTCATGGAACAGTTTCCGCATGAAGGCCTTACCTTTGACGACGTATCCCTGATAACACGATACGCTGATTTTCTACCTGATGACACAGATATTACCAGCAGATTGACAAGCAGAATAACAGTTAACATTCCCTTTGTGAGCGCAGCAATGGATACGGTTACAGAAGCGGAGATGGCAACATCCATGGCGCTTCTCGGAGGAATAGGTATAATTCATAAGAATCTTACCATAGACGAACAAGCCAAACAAGTAGCCACAGTCAAACACCACCTTCATGGCCTGATCCGGACCCCAGTTGTCTTCAAGGCCTCGGACACCATCCAGACGATCAACAAAAAGAAAGAAGAAAAAGGTTTCTCTTTCAGCGGGTTCCCTATTCTTGATGAAAACGACAACCTCGTTGGCATCCTAACATCGACGGACATGAAATATTCAATTTCCACAAACGCCAAAGCCGCTGATTTGATGACCAAGAATGTGATTACCGCTGCACCAAAGGCTTCACTTAAAGAAGCCTACGAGATAATGATGAAAAACAAAATCGGCAAACTGCCTCTTATCTCAAAAGGAAAACTAGTTGGTTTATACAGTTTCTCAGATGTCAAAACCCTCGTGGAGAATGCCCACCCACTCTATAACCGTGATGATAAATACAGGCTGCGTGTGGGCGCCGCCGTAAGTGGCAGCGATTACGAGAGATCCGAAGCGCTCGCAGCTGAAGAAACAGATGTCATAGTAGTAGACAGCGCACATGGACACAGTAAAGGCATCATTGAAATGGTAAAATGGCTGGTCAAAAATTATTCAAAAATTGATATTATCGCAGGAAACGTTGGCACCGGCGAGGGTGCAACCGCACTGCGTGATGCCGGTGTCCATGCCATTAAAGTCGGTATCGGTCCAGGCTCAATTTGTACCACACGTGTGGTCTGCGGAGTCGGGATACCTCAAATTACCGCCATTTATAAAGCAGCAAGGGCTGTTGGTAACAGCGTGCCAATTATTGCAGATGGTGGCATCCGTCATTCGGGAGACGTTCCAAAAGCCATTGTGGCAGGTGCAGACACAGTTATGCTTGGTTCAATACTCGCAGGAACTGAAGAAAGTCCAGGCGAAAAGATTATTTATCAGGGACGCCAATATGTAACATATCGCGGGATGGGAAGTCTTGCTGCGATGCGAGCGGGGACAGGAAGCAGAGAACGTTACAGCCAGGCAAACGCGAAGGAAGACGAACTCGTTCCACAGGGTGTTGAAGGGATTGTCCCATACGTTGGGACCGTTAAGAAAGTAATGACGCAGTTCTGCGGTGGCGTCAGATCAGCTCTTGGCTATTGCGGGTGCAAAAACATTGCGGACCTTAGAAAGAACGGCCGATTCATAAAGGTCACTCTTGCCGGCCTGAGCGAAGGACATCCGCACGACGTCAAAATAATGAAAGAAGCACCCAATTACAGGACGTAACAAACCAAGATATAATGAATGAGCTTCTTACGTCAGCCGCGGAGCTCTTGCGGCCATATTTGCACGAAATTTCCGTAGCCATAACAGCAGCAATACTTGTCTTGTTTGGTGATCATATAAATGGTTTTGTACGCGATTCTGTTAAGAATTATAATTTCCTTATCCGCTTAACTGTATTTATCCTGATTGTAACGTTCGGATATGGAGCTTTGAGCCTTTTTCTGGGACATGTTCTTTCAAGCCTGATGTACCACATTCCAAAGCTCTACCTCTGCCCGGTATTAATCCTGACCTTCATCATAATCGGCGTAATCGCGGAAGAAAAAAAACATATATGACCGTCAATTGATTATTATCACGGTGCCTCTTATCCTGGTCTCGATCCTGCCGTATGTTGCAAACATTCCGTTAAATCCCTGACTCATCATGCATGACCATAACCAGTTCGTCGAACGCACAATACTCTCAACACGCACTTCATCAACTATTCCGTTGAACCAGTATGCCCCGGCGGATTCACTGGCACCTGCCCCTATTCGCAAAGGTCGGGCTGTATTCAAAGATAATGTCATGGCCAAAGGGCCATAAGACATACCATCCACAGATAACCACATATTGCTACCGTCGTATGTTCCAGCCACATACGTCCAGACACCATTACTGACGTTAGCCCCCATGACCGAACTCCAACCAGAACCGCTCCCCTGCCAGAAGCCCCATTTATTTGTTATGTCAGCATAAAACATGAATCCACGCTGTGGCGAATCATCCCTTGATGTCAGTGGTGATCTATACGTCCAATTGCTGCCGGACACGTTTGCCCAGAAACTAACAGTATGAACATTCGTATTCAATTGACTCGTATATTGGATATCTATCTTCTGCTGCAAAGAACCATTAAAGAACTGCGCCGGGCCAATCACACCTGCGTTTGTATATGAAGGAACAACTCCATTTGTGCCATCGTGATGAGCAGCGGTACTGTCCTGGTATGGGAACCCATTCTCCTTCAAATGCCATACCCCTGCATAAGTATCACCCCAAACACAACCATTCGTAATGCATGGCGGTGAATTAGTATCCACGCTCCCCCAATACGCCCAGAAATAGTCGTTACTTGACGAAATAGCCGGTAACTGTACCCAGACGGACGAACTGCCATTGGTATCCCAATGCTCAATTTCAAAGTTCAGCACAGTGTTCTCGTCCGCGTCCTGAAAGCGCAGATCCCCACCGCTCTCTGAACGAAACTGGCAATACGCAAAACCATTAATATTTGTATCCAAAACCACAAGCATAGGAAAATTCGTCAAAGTCTCGGTAGCATTTGGAGGAGTATAGCCGGTAAGGGTGATTTTCATCCTGTACTTCCAATCCCAGAAATCGTCACCAGGAACATTGCAAGGCAAAAAATAGCACACCCAGACAACAAGCAAGAAAAACCTGCTAAGGAATATTATCCAATGAATTGACTTTAAATTCACGGCCAAAACCGAACATCTCCATCATTTATCAATCGCCGAAGAATTATATATTCGGAAGGCTGGCTGCAGCTATGGCCTGACCATGCCTTTTCTCTTTCTCATCAGGAATCCTGAACTTGATACGTTCACACAGTTCAGGAAACTCCTCTGTCATGACGTGCTTTGCCTCTTCAATAATAATTTCTCCTCCTGCCCCGCTCATTACTCGACCGAGCAGCAGAATATTGCTGATCTCGTAGAAATCAGAATAGTGAGGAATCGCATAACCGAGATAAACTCCTATTGTCTCATATATTTTTACAGCCCGTTCATCACCTGATTTAACAAGATTCTGAACCTCGATAAGTTTATCGGCAAAAGGCATTCCTTGAGGCAGTTCGATACCAGCCGGCTTGCACAACCTCCCCACCGCCTGCTGTGAGAAATACTGAACACCACACCCGGCATCACCCGACCACTCGTCCGAAGGAGCGTCACACCTGTAATCTATCGGCGCAAATGCCAGCTCATTCAACCATTGGGTTATGCCACCTTCCGGCGTCACATACCCACTCGCAAGACTTGTTCCCATTGCAATACCCAGAACGGCATTCTCCTTTATGGACATCGATCCCGCCAAGGCTGTAACTTCCCCGTCATTGACGACCTCGAAGGGAACCTTCCAATCTTTCTTCAGATCATGGAACATACCCTTAACCCTGCTATTAAAAACATCCACAGGTACCCCTCGGAAGAGTGATGCCACCCTCACCTCATTATTAACGTAAACACCGGCAGAGCTGCCACCTATGGCATCCACCTTCGGCAACTTCGAGGCTGCACGTTTTAATGAATCATTAATACCATCCCAATGATATTGAGGATCTTTCTGAAAATAAGGATCCCAGGGAACTTCCTCGGAATGAACGACTTTCCCATCAATAAGCGCAGCACATTTTCGGTCACTCCCACCCAGATCAAAACCAATCCTGCAACCGTCCAGATGACGTCCTAATGGAATTGCCGCCCCACTGGTAGGCGGTATATTTTTCATAGCGCAGGTTTTAACGACTATTGGATGGCCATATACTCTGCTACCTATCAGCTCACAGTCGAACTTCCGTTCACCCTGAGATGAATATACCTCCCCCAGGTACCTCGCCATACTTTCATCACCAGCGATGGAAACCTTCCAGCCGCCTTTCTGCCAGAGTAAAAACTTCAGAAGTCTCTCAACATAACGACGGTTAAGGCTTTCCATCGGATGCCCAGAAGGGAGCATAACAGTCCTGAAAGAAGATATTGAGTCAGGCCGCTGCTCAAGGGCTATGGCAATCTCGTTCGATTTTCCGCTACTCATGACTTCCTGCCGGAACGCCCTGTTCCACAAAACCCCTGGCAGAAAAGTTGGATCCAGTACAGGCCTTATCTTGGGATTGACAATGATCTCACCTTTCATGACGTCTATTTATCCTCCGCTAGTCACCTAATAGCCCTGTTGTGCTTGAAACATTCAGGCAGTGTCATCTCCTTTATGGAAACAAAACCATGTTCCGAACTTACCGCTTCATAGTGTTTTTCATAGCAATTTAATATTACTATCTGATTGTTGCCTTTTAATGAAAAAACGATACCATAGTCACATTGGTACAGGAATAGCAGGAATAACTGATTGTTTAACAGAAATGACTGTAAATATTAGCCGATCACTTGAGACGGTAGCAAAACGTTTACCGGAACCACAGAATCTGTTTGTCGGTGTAGATAGTATTTTAAAGAACATTCCGGCAAATGTATTACAGTTTCACAGGCATGATGACCGATACATGCTTACAGACAAGCCGGCATACCATCACAGGTTTGTTCTAATATCGTGCATACACGAACCCGGATGTATCATCCTGGACGGTGAAATTTTCAAGCTTGAACAGGGACAGGGCATCCTTATATTTCCTTACCAGAGCCACCACTACACCCGTTTCAAACATCCTGCCAGGATAAGCTGGCTTTTCACTACATTTGAATATAAGAAACCTGAAGAGTTGGAAGACCTTCGCAACACACCATTCACCTATGAAGCAAAAGATCTTTTAAAACTCGCGCAGGTTACGACATCGTATATTGAATGGTTTAAGAGTCGAAAGAATACAGGAAGCGAGACTCCTCTGGAACTTTCAATTCTTCTATGCAGACTCCTCCACCGGCAGCACCGTTATATTAGAAAAGCCGGAGGAAGACTGAGTCCCGATATGCCAGACATGAATTTCCTGCAGCCTTTATCAAACTTCATTCACAAGAACCTTAACAGGCAGATAAGCATCAGGGAGATTGCAGACTGTGTCCATCTTTCCCCCAGCAGACTCAGGGCAAAGTTTCGCAACGCCATCGGCATCAGTCTGGGCGAATTCACAAGGCGTACCCGCATACATCGGGCATGCGGATTACTGCACAGCACCGATCTTAATATGACCCAAGTAGCCGAGGAGTGCGGATTCAATTCTGTTTTTTCATTCAGCCGTACCTTCCGTTCAGTAACAGGAAAAGCACCTACCAAGTTCAGGGAAGAAATGCAACGTCGACACTGAACAACCACAGTCACTTCTGTTAAAAAAACAGTAAACTCTGCTATTCCTTCACGCCAGCTCTGATGTTATGTTTATGATCGTGACATTATTAAACAGCCAGCCTATCATCAGACTAAACATCAACACAGGAGATTAACTATGGCCCCCATTAAGCGTCGCTCATTCCTCAAGAACACTGCAGCATTTGGTGCCGGAATTATGTTTCTGAAATCTGGCATACTTGCGCGCGGCCAGTCGCCCAATAATAAACTTAACATAGCCGCCATCGGAGTAGGTGGTCGTGGGCATTCTGATCTGGTCGAATGTAAAAGCGAAAATATCGTCGCATTATGTGATGTAAACCAGAACAATCTCGAAAAAGCCACGAAAGAATTCCCCAATGCGAAGACATATGATGACTGGCGGAAGTGTCTCGACAAGGAAGACAAGAATATTGACGCTGTCATTTGCGGGACTACGGATCATACCCATGCTTTCATAGCTAACTGGGCAATGAACCGTGGCAAGCATGTCTACTGTGAGAAACCTATAGCAATAACCGTTCAGGAGGCAAGGACACTCCGCGATACTTACTGCAAACACAAGGATAAGATTGCCACTCAGATGGGAACTCAAATTCACGCTTCCGACAATTACCGCCGGATGTGGGAATTGATTCGAGGAGGCGCCATCGGGGCACCACAGAATGCGCACATCTGGTGCAGTCGAACACCAAAAGGAGGCAACTATCTGCCTGAAGTAAAACCCACACCACCCCATCTTAACTGGGATCTTTGGCTTGGCCCATCTTCTTTCCATCCATATAACCCAGAATACGTCAGCGG
>MHBM01000194.1:0-16109 GCA_001804885.1 Lentisphaerae bacterium RIFOXYA12_FULL_48_11 | reverse complement strand
ATCGGTGATATGGGTAGTCATATGATGGATATGGCCTATTATCTACTCGATCTTGGTGCTCCGATATCTTGTGAAGCACAGGGTTCCCCCCTAAGTACTGATACCTGTCCAGAATGGCTCACAGCCACCTGGCAGTTCCCATCCAATGACTGGCGACCTGCAATGAAAATACAGTGGTACGATGGCGGAAAGAAACCAGGAATGCCATCCCCTCTGTTTGATCGTGAAAAAGCATTCAAGGGAATCATCGTTTATGGTGACAAGGGAATACTCCTTGGAGACTACGACTATAGAATTGTCATGCTGAAAAGTGATATGACTCAATATACGCCTACACCGAAGGAAAAGCTTATTCCTTCTTCCGCCGGTCACCAGAAAGACTGGATCAATGCTGCTAAAACTGACAAGAAGACAGGTTGTAACTTCGAATTCTCCGGTAACCTTGTTGAAAATAATATGCTGGCGCTTGTTGCATACCAGACAGGCAAAAAGCTTGAATGGGATGCCAAGAACATGAAAGCAACAAACTGCCCTGAGGCAGATAAGTTCATTACGCGGAAATACCGGGATGGCTGGACGCTGAACGGTTAGTTTTCGACAGGCAAGACATCTCTGCCGGCACGGTCTAATTCCTTGGGCCGTGCCGGTTAATCGTATTGTTCAACTTACTAAACAAGGCAATAGTACCCTTCAAACAGCACGGGAGGTTCATAATTATGAAAGCTGGAATTTCGCGCAGGCGTTTTCTCACAACAGCTACAGCGTCAGCAGGATTCTTTTCCATTGTACCAAGACATGTAATCGGCGGACCTGGATTTACACCTCCCAGCGAACAGCCAACCAAGGCCATCCTTGGAGTCGGCGGCATGGGTACAGGCCACATTAAACTTGGCGCTTCAAAATTAGTCGCAGTGTGTGAAGTTGATCAGGAAAGATTAAAAAAAGCTGTTGAAAAAGGTGGCGCTGATGTCAAAGGCTATACTGATTTCCGCGAGGTCCTTGCCAGGCCAGACATCGACATCATTCATATTGCCACCCCCCCTCACTGGCATGGACTTATGTCTGCCATGGCCGCTCAGGCAGGCAAGGACATCTGGTGTGAAAAACCCATGACTCGAACAATCGGCGAAGGAAAGAAAGTTGTTGAAACTGTAAACCGTTGTGGCCGTATTTTCAGAATCAACACCTGGTTTCGTTTTCAGGGAGGTTTCTACGGCTTCGGAACCAACGTGGTGCCTCTCAAGAAAATAGTAGCAAACGGCCTGCTCGGCTGGCCGATCAAGGCTACTGTGAATGCCGCAACAGGTTTCAACTGGAAATTCGGATGGAGCGGACTTGTCGGGGCCAAACCAGAACCGGTTCCGCCACAGCTTGATTATGACTTCTGGCTGGGGCCGGCTCCGTTCAAGCCTTATCACCCGCACCGCGTTCACGGCACCTTCCGCGGATATTGGGATTACGACGCAGGCGGGCTTGGCGACATGGGCCAGCATTACCTGGATCCTGTTCAGTACATTCTGGGCAAGGACGATACCAGCCCGGTTTCCGTCGAAGTCGATGCCCCGCCACAGCACCCTGACGCGGCCAGCACATGGCGGCGGATCACCCTGAAGTACGCGGATGGATGCAGCATCATACTGGACGGCGACAATAGAGACAAGGACGCCGCATTCCTGGAAGGTCCGGACGGCAAGGTTTATCCCCAATTGCGATCAAGTATCCCAAACCTCCAGCAGAAACTAAAGGAATTACCCGATCCAGAGCCACAGGCCACTGACTTTGAGGATTGTGTAAGGCGAAGGCACAAATTCGCCCTAAACGAAACCAACGCTTTTCGTTCCTGTACTATTGTGAATATCGCCAGTTCCGCAGTCAGGCTCGGCCGAAGTCTTAAGTTCGATCCGGATAAGCTGATGTTCATAGACGATGAAGAGGCAAACAGACTTGTCAACCAGCCAATGCGTGCCCCTTGGAAAATATAACAGAGAGACATTTAACCATGAAAAACACAAAAACAATTTCACTTGCAACGACTCTACTGGTCCTGGCCGCATTCGTATTCAACGGTAACGCCGCCCAGAATGAAACAGCGAAAAGACCCGTAGAGGAAATCGACGCCATAATAACATCATTTCCTGCAGACACGTACGACAAGGCAGAGGCTGCCTACAAACAAATCCTGAAAGGCGGAAGCGAGACAGTAAAAGAACTTTGCTCGCGAGTCGCACCGCTATCGGCTGGAAACGATGTTCCTGTCCGCTTTGCAGTCCACGGCGTTGTGAATTATGCCGCAAAACATTCTTCCGGAAAAGAACGAAGAGCTGTTGCTCTTGCGCTGGAAGAAACTCTAAATGCGGCAACAAACGATGACATAAAAGACTTTATGCTTGAGCAGCTTCGTTTTGTTGCAGATAAATCCGATATTCCAGCGATAAGTAAACATCTGCTGACAGCATCCACTGCATCACGTGCTGCAATAATAATGGTTAATATCGGCGGTAGAGACGGAGAAAAAGCACTGAGTGAAGCCTTAACAAAGGCGGAAGGTATATGCGTTACAGCTATTATCAAAGCGCTAGGCGACGTGGGTTCGACAGCATGTATTAGTGAGTGTATCGCCAGACTTAATGCAACAACCGATCCAGTCCTACAGAGGACAATTGTTTATACACTTTCGCGATCAGGATCACTCGAGGCGGGCAAAGCAATCAAATCCAGGCTATCCCCTGCTCCTTCAGGAATACATGCTGAAGAAATGATTTCAGCATATCTGGATTTTGCAGAACATCTCTCAGCAAAAGGTAAAGATAAAGAAGCTGCATCCATCGCAGCTGAACTTGTTAGCAAAAAAACCATCGCCAATGCATCAGCCCGATGCAGGGCTGTTGCAATACTTGGCGCGGACAAAGATTCCAGTACACTACCTGTGCTCATTGCCGCGCTGGACGATCCCGACCACTCGGTTCGTGCACAGGCAGCACTTCAAATTGCAGGTCTCAAGGGTAAAATCACGAAAGAACTTATAGCTGTTGTTCAAAATGCAAAAGGTAATCAGCGTGCCGCACTACTCGACACATTGTCGCGCCGATCTGATTTCAAAGACACGGCACTGCTTGGCGATGCCTTGAAAGCAGACGAATTATCCGTTCGCATTGCAGCACTGGAAGGCCTCAGGCGAATTGGCAATGCGGATGCAGCACGGACTTTGTTCACTTTCATGGAGAAATGTGCAGAAGAAGACAGGACAGATATTCAAGTCGCGTTGAAACGTTTTTCAGACAAATCGGCACTGGCCGAAGTCGCAAGTAAACTTTGCTCCAATTCTCCTGTCGTCAGAGAAGTTGCCGTTCTTGTGCTTACTGAACAGCGGGCAAAATCTTACATCAAAGAAGTACTTCCATTGACAGCTGATACAGACGAGAAAGTCGTCCGGGCGGCATTTGGCGCATTGGCAGTAATGGCTGGCGAACAGGAACTTTCCGAACTGGTATCTTCTGCACTGAAATCAGAAAATAATCAGTACAGGAAATCAGTAGCCGATACAGTCGCTTCTGCTGCACCTAGACTGAACGATAAAGCAAAACTTGCACAACAGCTTATTTCGGTTGCAAAAGATTCTGATGCCGCACGCAGTATCTGGGCTATTTCCATGCTTCCGGCTGTCGCTGGAACCACCGCGCTGGCAGAGGCAATATCGGCCTCGTCATCGACTGACGCTGGGAAGCGTGAAGCAGGAATACGGGCACTGGCAGCCTGGCCTGAAGTCTCGGCCCTCCCAATTCTTATGGATATATCAGCAAAAAGTGAGGCGAAAAATATACGAGTAATTGCATTCAGGGGAGCCGTAAGACTCGTACGTGAAAGCGATTTACCAGCAAATAAACGCCTCGAGACATACTCTCAGGCAATCAAGGCTGCACCTGGCGCTGATGAGATCAGGCTGGTCCTGTCCGGTTTGTCTGAAATGCGCGCTACAGGCGCCATGGAGCTCATTATCCCTCTTCTGGAAAGAGAAGATATTCGCCAGGAAGCAGCCATGGCAATTGCCAGAATTGCCTGCCCCAAGGATGGCTCTGGCCCTGCCCTCCCATCTGACAAGGGGACAGAACTGCACAAAGCTTGCGAGATGATCAAGGACAAGGATCTGAAAGCAAAATTCCTGAAACGTCTACCTAAGCAGACATCTTCCGTCTCCATGAATAACACGGCGGTTTCCGAAGCGCCAAAGACACCTCCATGCGCATCAACAGCCGAGTCTCCTAAAACAGATGCTGACGGGTTTTCGCCACTTTTTAACGGAAAGGACCTGACAGGATGGATTGGAGATACAAAAGGTTACATAGCTGAAGATGGCAAAATAGTCTGCAAACCAGGTGGTAATCTTTACACTGCAAAACAATATGCCAATTTTATTTTCAAATTCGAATTCAAGCTTACCCCTGGCGCTAACAATGGGTTGGGAATACGAACACCATCAAGCGGCAACTCGGCATACCAGGGAATGGAATTGCAGATACTGGACGACTCTGCAGATAAATACAAAACCCTTCAGCCATACCAATACCACGGATCTATATATGGGATAGTTCCATCAAAGCGCGGGCACCAAAAACCTGTGGGGGAATGGAATAGAGAGGAAGTCATAGCCGATGGTTCCAAGATCAAGGTAATCCTGAATGGAACGATCATAATCGATGCCGATCTGAGCAAGATCACACAGACAGATAAAATGCACGACCTGAAAAAACATCCCGGTCTTCACAACCCTTCCGGCCATATCGGTTTTCTGGGGCACGGCTCTGTTGTCGAATTCAGAAATATAGCGATAAAAGAACTTGCGACCACTACCGGCTCCAGTACAAGTTCCTCAGCAGAGACTAACGGTAGTCAGCAGCCTCCCTCGGGCTTTACTGCGATATTTAACGGTAAAGACCTGGCCGGATGGAAAGGCCTTCTCGCTGGACCCAATGATAATCCTATAAAACGTGGGGCATTAAGCGCAGAAGCCTTGGAGAAAGCACAAACCGTAGCGGACGAAAACATGCGATCCCATTGGAAAGTTGAAAATGGCATGTTCGTCTTCGACGGTAAAGGTAGATCCATTTGCACAATGAAAGATTACAAAGATTTCGAGATGCTGGTTGACTGGAAGATCCTCGCCAACGGGGACAGCGGCATTTATCTCCGTGGTTCGCCACAAGTCCAGATCTGGGATGCCGCCAAGCACCCGGAAGGTTCAGGGGGCCTTTACAATAACCAGAGGAATCCAAACAAACCATCTATCTGCGCCGATAAGCCCGTAGGTGAATGGAATACTTTCCGGATTAGAATGATCGGAGAAAAAGTGACCGTTCACTTGAATGACAAGCTTGTTCTGGACAATGTCGTTATGGAGAACTATTGGGACAGGAAACAGCCAATATTCCCCTCGGGGCAGATCGAACTGCAAAATCACGGAAATACACTGTATTTCAGGAATATATTTATCAAGGAACTCTAGCCGAGAGATAAACGAAGGTGGCCCGGATTAGAATTGCTGGATTATCCTTAACAAACCGCAGTAGCTGCCGCTGCCGGAAAACATCATGACGAAGACGTTTCGTACCCCAATCGTTGAGATATTTTGTCTGCGTACATTTTGATAAGATTTCCTATTCTGGGATACGATGCTTCGTCAATTCTATCCTCCGGACCAGTGATCCATAAAGCAGCAACTGGATAACCGTGCTGATTAAATATCGGCGCTCCGATACAGACAATTCCATGTAATTCTTCTCCACGATCAAGCGCAAATCCAGACTCTCTCACACGGGTTAATTCGTCCTTAAGGGCCTTCCGTGATGTTATTGTCCTCTCATTAAATCGTACGAGATTCAAACGACTAATGAGACTGTCTCTTTCCGCCTCGGGAAGAAATGCCAGCATGGCTTTACCAGGGGCAGCAACATGAAGCTTAAATCTCATACCAGGATCAATGGTAAACTTAAAAGAATATGATCCCAGCACCTGCTCCATTACCACACCTTCAGTCTCCACGAGGGTCCCTATAAAAACGGACTCCTTTACGACGTCGCGACATTCACGCATAATATCAAACGCAAGAGGTATGATCGGTTTATCAGAAAGAACCCTGTGTCCAATCGCAAGAAATTTCCTGCTAACCTTGAAACGCTTCATTTTATCATCACGCTCGAGATACCCTCGGGCAAGTAATGTCATTGCGATTCGAAATATGCTGTTCTTGGGGTATTTCAATCCTGTTGCCAATTCCGCCAGCCCTAAGCCATCAGGATAATCCAAAAGATACTCTATTATTGTCAGCGCCCTCTCCAGGTTCGGGACCATGTACCTTGAAGAATGACTCTCTTTATTTTCATTGTTTTTCATTATTCTCTCCAAACTTCAGTCTATATATCAAACAGTGGTTCATATTCATACTACCTTTCAAACGTTGCAAGCCTGATTTTTATACATTATTTCGTATCTTTATTAACAATATCCTTGATTAGATGTAAATCATCTTATATATAGAACTATGATTGATATGTAGAACGCCATAAACTAATCAATCTACTTTTGCAGAAAAGGAGAAATGATAAATGAGGGCACACAACAAAATAACAAGACGTTCCGTGTTACAAACATTAGTAGTGGGTGCAGGAGTCATGATGTCCAGCTCCTGCTCAAGTACAGGGAGACCTTGCATGAATAAACTGATAAAGAGCGATTTTTATGATCATGGTAAGTTCAATAAACAAAAAGCATTAGAAGCCTATTATAACATGATGCGAGGATTCAACTACCCCGTCTACCCCATCCTGAAAACGGATCAGTTCTGGACCAGCGACTTTGCGCAAAACGACTTTCTTAATGTAGGCATGGCTGGAATATTCTGGATTAATAATACTGCTGAAGGTTATTTTGGTCACGAAATCTACCTTCTTCCCGGACAGATGATTGTAGAACATGGTCACAATAACTGTACAGAAGGCAAAGCTAAAATGGAATCATGGCTTGTACGTCATGGGATGATATATACATTCGGTGAAGGCGAACCAACAAGGGATCTACCTGTCAAGCTCCCGGAAAGTCAATTGAAGGCTAACGGCATAACCGTTAAGAACTGTAAGGTTCAGAAAGAAGGTGAAATCGGAACTCTGAACCGTGCGACCGCCAAACATTTCATGATGGCTGGCCCCAACGGGGCAATTGTAACTGAATATGGTTCGCCACATTATGGCCCGGCCCTCGAATTCACGAACAAAACAGTCGTGTTCTAATCAAAGCATAAGGAGAACATAATGAGAGAACTGCATCATTTCGGAATCCCTACAGACAGGAAGCAGAAGAAAGAAAACTACATGGCTGGGGCTAAATTGTATGTCACCGATGCTGCGGACAGCCCCAACAAAATTGAATTCCTTCGCTTTGAGGAAGGTAGTCCACTCCCCAAACTTCTTAAAACCACGGCCCATATCGCCTATAAGGTCAAGGACCTCAAAAAGGAAATGTCTGGAAAAGAAATCCTGATGGAGCCATTCTCTCCTGCGCCAGGACTGCAGGTAGGTTTCGTTGTAGAGGAAGGCATACCGATAGAATTCATGCAACAGGACTAATCACTTAAATAACATCTATTATGGAGATCGTATCATGGGAATGAAAAAATTCATTAATAATCCTGATAACCTGACAGCGGAACTGCTGGAGGGTTACTGCAGCGCATATTCCAACAAAGTACAGCTTGTATCCGATAAAATCGTTATGCGTTTAAAACCCAAGGACAAGAGCAAGGTTGCCCTGCTCACTCTTGGGGGTGCCGGACATGAGCCAGCCTTGAGCGGATTCGTTGGTGAAGGCATGCTGGACGCATCAGTCGTTGGCGATATTTTTGCAGCACCCGGTGCTCCGAAGGTCATTGAGGCAATGAGATTATTGAAGAGGGATGCAGGGATTCTGTTTGTCGTGTTAAACCACGCAGGTGACGTGATGAGCGGCAATATGGCAATGGAAATGGCTAAGCAAGAAGGTATAAATGTAAAGATGATACTCACCCATGAAGACATTGCCCCAGGCGCCGACTCACCAATAGAGAATCGGCGTGGCCTTGCAGGCTGTATCCCACTTTACAAGGTGGCAGGAGCTGCTGCAGAAGCCGGTAAGAGCCTTGACGAAGTCTATAATATAGCCGAAAAGTTCAATAACAACATGGCGACATTGGCAGTTGCCTTGAAACCGGCAACCCATCCCCAGTCCGGCCAGGAAATCTTCACTCTGGCCGAGGATGAAATGGAAATCGGAATGGGGCAGCATGGTGAGGCAGGAACTGGCCGTTCACAAATGTTGTCGGCTGATGAGACTGCCGTGAAAATGATCACCCAGTTGATCATGGCAGTGAAAGCCAAGAAAGGTGACAAGATCCACCTCATGATCAACGGAGCTGGCGCGACGACACAAATGGAAATGTTCATCGTATACCGTGCTGCAAAGAAGTACGTGCAAGGTCTAGGCATAAAGGTGGTTCATTCACTTGTTGGCGAATACCTCACTGTTCAGGAAATGGGAGGGTTTCAGATGTTCGTAGCCAAGCTGGATGATGAACTGCTGAAGCTCATGTATGCTCCGGCAGACGCACCGTACTGGACTGTAAGATAACGATTAAGGAACACAGCATGGCGGACAATATTGGTTACGAAGGTATCGTCAAGCTTTTGAAAGCTGCGGCCGAAAAGATTAAGGCCAACCGTGATTACCTTTCCAAGCTGGATTCAGCAACTGGTGACGGTGACCACGGCACGGCAGTCTTCAAGGTGGCAGATGCCATCACGGGCACAATTGCAAAAGACAACAGCAAAAACCTGAAAATACTCCTTAAGGATATAGGCTGGGCAGCCATGTCGACGGATGCAGGTTCGACAAGCCCGCTCTACGGATCCCTTTTCATGGGAATGAGTGAATCGATTGCAGATGATGCGTTGCTTGACTGTAAAGCATTTGTATCAATGATGGAAGCAGGCGTAACAAAACTGCGTAAGAATACAAAAGCCGAGGTCGGCTGTAAGACCATGATCGACACACTGGTTCCAGCAATAACAGCATTGAGAGGTGCCGCTGATTCAGGTAAGAGTATTGCCCAGGCTTTATCGGATGGAGCAGACGCCGCCGTAAAGGGTGCGGAATCTACAAAAGAAATGAAGGCAACTTTCGGCCGCGCAAAAAATATCGGAGAACGGTCGATTGGACATATTGATCCAGGCGCAACATCAATGTCGCTATTGTTCGTTGGAATGAAGGAGGGATATCAAAATGGCTGAAGCTTCAGGTAATCAGGAATCAAAAGACTACGGGATAGGAATCCCGGTTATTAACAAGGCATACGAACTCAAGGGTTCAAACAATTACGACTGGGGTATGAAGGACAGGCTTTCCAGGGTTTTCAACCCAAAGTCAGGTAAAACAGTCATGTTGGCCTTTGATCATGGCTACATAATGGGACCTACATCAGGGCTTGAACGAATTGACCTGACAATCGTTCCACTGCTGGAACATGCTGACTGTCTGATGTGTGCTCGCGGCATACTACGTGCGTGCGTACCGCCCATATTCAACAAACCGATATCACTGCGGTGCTCAGCCGGATCAACTGTTCTAACAGAACTTAACGATGAGTGCATCGGGGTGGAGATCGAGGATGCGATCAGGCTGAATGCAACAATGATGGCCGTTATGGTTGCCATTGGAAGCAAGTATGAGGCACTTACCGTCAGAAACCTATGCAAAATGATAGAGACCGGCAACCGTTATGGTATCCCCACTCTTGGAGTCACAGCCGTCGGAAAGGAACTCACACGCGACGCCCGTTATCTTGGCCTCGCAACCCGAGTACTGGCCGAAAATGGCGCACAGGTCATCAAGACATATTTCTGCGAAGAGAACTTTGAACAGGTTACTGCCGCATGTCCCGTTCCAATAGTCATTGCAGGTGGCAAGAAATTACCGGAACTTGATGCGCTTGAAATGGCATACAAGGCCATAGACCAGGGAGCACTGGGTGTAGATATGGGGCGGAATATTTTCCAGGCAGAACATCCTGTAGCAATGATTCAGGCCGTAAAAGCTGTCGTGCATGATGGAGAAAAGCCCGGAAAAGCTTTTAAAATCTATAACGATCTCAAGGCAGACAAGAAAGCCAAGGGCAAATAATTCTATTCTTCTGAATCTCAAGCGTTTTCCCCGGAAAGCATCCGGGGAAAACGCATAAATCATCAGGCGTAATATGCCCAATACACACAAAGATTCTGCATCCTCTATTACAATAGCCGACTTTCAGGAAATCGCGTCTTCACTGCCGGGACGGCGTGTTTTTATTGCCGGAGGTGACAGGGAAGAAGACATCTTGCTCTATTCATGCCTAACGAAAAAAACATTCGTGAAACAGTGCATACTGGTCGGCAACGAAGCGACCATGAAGCAGGCAGCAGAAAAGCTAAATGTATCAGTTCAAAAATCCGACATTATCGCAACGCAATCCCAGGAAGAAACTGCCGCAAGGATCAAGGACCTTGCCCGCGATAGTCAGGCTGAAATAATTCAAAAAGGAAATATATCAACACCCATCCTTAACAGGCAGCTCGTAAAGATACGTACCCGCGACACAATGTCTCTTGTAACAGTTTTTCAGGCTGACTGCATATGCAACGGAAAAACAATGATTATGACCGACTCCGGAGTTTCAGCCATCCTGAACTACAGCAGAATGACCGGCCTGATTAATAATTCGGCTGAAATCGCACATTCTGTCCTTAAATTACGTATCCCAAGGATTGCACTTCTTGCTGGTAATGAAAAAGTCATGCCCGCCCTGCCCTCTACAGTCATGGCTGATGAGCTTACGAAGGCACACTGGGAGAACGCTCTTGTTTATGGACCGTTGTCATTTGATCTTGCCGTTGACCCTGAATCTGTTCGCACTAAACTGCCAAATCTGGCTAAAGGCACCACAATGTTCGAAGTAGCAGGAAATGCAGACATTCTCGTAAACCCAGGACTCGACGCTGCTAATATAATGTATAAGATGTTGATGCGGCTCGTGGAAACCAATTCTGCTTCGATGGCCTGCGTAACAGTAGGGATTAAAGCTCCATACATTATCTCTTCACGGTCCGATCCGGAGAAAACAAAAATCGATTCAGTCGCTCTTTCATGTATTTATTCCAATTACCTGCAAAAACAAAAAAGCATACAGATTGTCAAACATGCTGACATCGACATGGCTCCTTCATTCACAATTCTTACAGTGAACCCCGGATCTACTTCAACGAAACTGGCCCTATTTGAAAACACAACATGCATACAGAATTTCGAAGTAACGCACAAGCATAAGAGAGGTCTTCGCGGTGACAGCATGGATGCCGAAGTAGAGGTATACGTTAAACAGATCAAGGAATTCCTGAGTACAAACACAGACAGGAAATTGGATGCCGTCGTGGGACGCGGTGGATTCCTTAATCGCGAGGGACAGAGAATCAGTAGTGGTGTTTACAGGGTATGCAGCGTATCTAACAGCAAACTCAGAACTGAACATGATATAATAAGTGGTGTTCGCGATCATGCCGAACTTGACCATGCATCCAACCTTGGTATCCCTATCGCAGCGCGCCTGGCCCGAGAATACTACATTCCTGCTTTTTCAGTAGATCCTGTTGTTGCAGATGAATTCCAGCCTGAAGCCAGATATTCAGGTTACGCCCCAATAGAAAGGCGCAACGTCGGTCATGTGCTCAGCATCAGGGCTGCTGCTCGCAAGGCTGCCGAAACGGTCGGCATTCCTTTTGACAAGTCAAGTTTTGTGGTAGCTCATCTCGGCGGCGGAATTTCTATCGCAGCAGTCAGATGCGGGAAGATAATAGACAATACAATGGCCCTTCTAGGAGAAGGTCCATTTACCCCACAGCGTTCAGGCACGCTCCCCCAGAAAGAGTTAATTGACATGTGTTTCAGCGGTAAATTCTCGAAAGTTGAACTCGAAACAGAACTGTCCAAACGTGCCGGCCTTGTTTCTTATTTGAATGAAGATTCAATAATCAAGATAGAGGAAAGAATTGAGCATGGGGACGAAACCGCCAGCGCCGTAATCGACGCCATGGTCTATAGAATATCAAAAGAAATAGGAGCCATGAACATAGCATTAGGTAACACTTCAAACGGCATTGTACTTACAGGAGGAATGTCCCGTTCTGAATTGATTACTGGCAAGATAGCAAAACGAGTAGGAAATCTTGCACAGATAATACTGTTCAAACAGAATCTCGAAATGGAAGCTCTGGCAGCGGGAGCATTGAACGTTCTACGTGGCCAGGAAGAAGCCCTGAGATACAGACTGCCATCCAACCTACATTGAGGCCGATCCAGGCATCTTAAGGCCCAATTTTGTACAAGTATTTACTACATGACTCCCACGCCAAAAAATCGTATCGCATAATGGACATTTGAAGAAATGTTCATGCCGCAGGTAGACATGGGGATGGACGCACCCTTCTATTTCCTTCTTATCCAGGACGTTATAAAGAACAACATTGCACCGAACGCATCTTGAAAAAAGATGGCATTGAGGATTTATCCCTGTCTGCAGAATTACCTGTTTAAGTTGCTGCTGCGGATCAGTTGAGCTTATCACTAAAACTTTCCTCACAAATGGGTATTGGTCTCCCAGCTTGGTATTCCGTGTGAGGAACACCCGATTCTCACTATTCGCCACCAGAATAAGTTCATGCGTCCGCAAATATGTATCCCACTCGGCATCGTAACCAAGTATTCTCAAATACTTGCCGAGTTTTATCAGCATGTGATCAACCATGAATCGGAATTCAGGCTGGACATTCATAAGCCTACTTACCTGTGCCGAGCAGAATGGTTTCGCTTAGCGGAAAGAGACCGGCGACACATCCTGTCATCAGACATGCCAGTGTAGCAGCAATGAGGGCCCGAAGAGCGACCAAGACCAGATCTTTTGCCCTTTCAGGCACCAAGGCGGTTGTCCCACCTACAAAGATGGCCAGAGATGCAACATGCGCAAAACCACAAAGTGCATAAGTGGCTATGAGCGCAGACCTGGGTTCGTGGATGGCCCCTGATGCCAGGGCTGTTGCAAGATCTTTATAAGCAGCAACTTCGGTCAAGACTGTTCGTTCTCCGATGATTCTGGAAATTATAGTTGCATCAGATGGTGGTACGCCAAGTGCCAGGGTGAATGGATAAAAGAGATATCCGAGCAAGCCCTTGAGAGTCCAGTCAATACTAAAACCTGTTATAAGATTAATCTTCCCACCACCCCATCCGAGAATCATGTCGAGAAGCGATACAAGGCCAAGTATGGCGAGAAGAAGAGCAACAATGCCGAATATTAGTTTCATGCCTGTATTTGCGCCGTTAATTATCGCCTCAAAAAGGCTATTTTCCTTTTCATAATGAGGCTTGACCGTTTCCCCCAAAGTCTCCGGATGATCTGTTTCGGGCATAATTAGCTTTGCCATCACCAGAGACGCTGGCGCAGACAGGATCGTGGCAGATACCAAGTGTCCGGCAATATTCGGAAAGATATCTTTCAGGCAGAAAACATAAAACGCGAGTACGTTAGATGCGATAGTTGCCATTCCAACGGTGAGAACAGTACAAAGTTCTGATTTTGTCATTTTCCCAAGGTATGGCTTGATTACAAGCGCCGATTCAACGCCCACAAATATATTGCTTGCGGCACAGAGTGACTCTGCACCAGAAATATTCATCAATCGTGCAAAAGCCCAGGAGAATCCTCGAATAATAAATTGCATAATACCACAAAAATAAAAGACCGACATAAGAGCAGAAAAGAACACGATTGAGGGTAGCGCTTGAAAGGCAAGAATAAAGCCAAGAGAGGTTTCCCCTTCAGAATTCTCTGCGCCAGGAGGCAATGCGAGACGGCCAAAAACAAACTGTGTTCCTGCCGATGCTGAATCAAGAACTTTAAGGACAATGTCATTGACCAGAAGAAATGCTTTTAATCCAGCAGGAACAAGGAAAAGAAACATTGCAAAGAGAATCTGTAACAGAGAGCCGCAGACAACAATACGCCAGTTTATACGTTTCCTCTGAGAAGATACAAGCCAGGCAACCAACATCAGGAGAATCATTCCGCAAAAGCTGATCAAATTATAAACATTCATTTTGATTTAATAATATACCGCCTCAGTGGAATCATCAAACTGATTGTTAGAACAACCACCAAAGACAAATGACATCTCCTGAAAGAATAATAACCAAGAAGAAATATTGCATTTTTCCAGTGATTTTTATAAAAATATCAAGGTGTAGTTCGTGCTATACTTGTTAATTGTATTCTGGATCAATTGCACATTATGATAAAGGATCTGTACGAGAAACTGCTAGAGTTCACGCACAGTGGTGTTTATCGGTATACTTTTCGTGACGGCACAATCCTCCTCGCCAACCAAGGGTATGTAGACATCTTGGACCTGCAATGTAAACCTTCTGATCTTGTTGGCAAGCGAATGAGAGATATCATGATTTATACCCAGGAAGAAGGAACCATCCGAGGTATTTTAAAGCAGAACAAGGAAATTCACGATTTTGAATATCACTTCAAGACTCTAAAAGGTGAAGAAAAATGGGTCACCCATGATTCATTCATAAGCGTAGATCCCACGACCGGGCAAGAAGTCGTTGATGCCATCATCGAAGACATAACTGTACGTAAGGTATCAATAGAAGCCCTCTCTCGACTATTTGCGGCCGTTAACGCTGCAGATGAGTCCATCATCATAACCGGGAAAGACGGCATTATTCAGTACGTTAATCCCTGTTTTGAACGAATGACCGGGTATACACGAAATGAAATAATCGGGAAAACACCACGTATTATGAAAAGCGGGAAGCATGATGCGAGGTTCTACGAAGAACTATGGGCAACCGTCACATCCGGTAAAGTCTGGCGTGGTCATTTCACTAACAGAAAGAAAGACGGCACGCTTTTCGAAGAACAAGCAGTCATTTCGCCTGTACTGGACATGAACAATAACATAGCAAATTTCGTTGCAGTTAAACGTGATGTTACCCAGGAAACATTGCTTGAAAAACAGCTATTGCAGTCCCAGAAGATGGAAGCTATTGGCCGGCTTGCCGGTGGAATCGCACATGATTTTACAAACATGCTGACTGTAATAATTCAGCATGCAAAAATGGCCGAGAAGAAAGTCCCCCCGGGATCTGACATCCTGATGCATTTGACTGAAATACAGGAGGCTGGGGACAGAGTAGCCATGCTGACGAGCCAACTGCTTGCTTTTGCCAACAAGAGTTCTTTACTGCTAAAGGTGATGGATCTGAACAAGGCGCTAACTGGAATTGAAGAGATGCTGCGCAGAACCGTAGGCGAAGATATACACACGACACTGCAGACAACTCAGACACCAATATTTGTCAAAATAGACCCCGCCCAAATCGAACAAATTATAGTACATATGGCAGTTAATTCCAAGGATGCAATGCCCAATGGCGGACAGCTGACAATCCAGACTTCCAAAATCAATTTATCAAAAGCCGAGGCCGTTCAGGTGCAGAACGGAGACGTAACGGAAAATATTCTTGTAGGAGATTTTGCCCTGATAAGCGTCAGCGATACAGGTTGTGGTATGACAGAAGATATCAGGGCACGTGTTTTTGAGCCATTTTTCACCACAAAAGGAATGTCAACCAGTACCGGTCTAGGCCTCTCAACAGTTTACGGTCTAGTAAAAAAACACGGCGGCCATGTAACGGTGTACACCAACGTTAATCGCGGAACAACATTTACCGTTTATCTCCCGCTTGTAGAATTGCCTTTAAAAACCGATCTGGCCTCAGAAACTACAGCCGAAAATATCCCGCATGGAAATGAGTCAATCCTAATAGCTGAAGATAATCCCGTCGTCCGCAAGGTACTGATTGGAATCCTGCAGCAACTCGGGTACAAGGTGTTGGAAGCAGAAAACGGTAAACAATCCATCCAAATGGCAGAAAACTTTGCAGGTCCTATTGATATGCTATTGACTGATATTATTATGCCGGAAATGGAT
>MHBM01000193.1:7983-8773 GCA_001804885.1 Lentisphaerae bacterium RIFOXYA12_FULL_48_11 | reverse complement strand
ATTGAACTCGACTCCCAACAAATTCCAGGAGAAATGCAGATCGGAAAGCTCAACCACCTTCTTGGCGGCTTCGACTCCGGCCGAAAAGTTTTTTACGCGAAGGTAACTGTCGGCAATGAAATGCCAGGCTTCGGGTACAAGCGGGTCGATTTCGAGCGCCTTTTTGCAGGCCCAGATGGCGTTGAAATAGGACTGTCGGTTGAAAAATGCGATTCCCAGGTCCCTCCATGCCTCAACGCATTTCGGGTTGATAATCCGCACGACTTTTTGAAAAACTTCGATGGCCTTTTCGTAATCCTTCTGCAGGCCATACACCCATCCAAGGGATTTCAGCGCATACTCAGAGGAGGGGTTGATCTTCAGAGCCTGTTGAAACGCATCGATCGCCGGACGAGTCAACCCCGCAAGTCCGGCGGAATGACCAAGAAAAAGCCACCCATCGGGGAAATCAGGATTAATCCGAAGAGTTTTCTTAAACGATTCCACGGCTTGTACATAGTCTTTCAGTTCCATCTGGGTTCTGCCGAGAAAATACCATTCCCCGGCACGATCCTTGTCCATTTCAAGAACCTTCTCAAAACAGGCTTTCGCCTCCAGAAATTTTCCCTGGCTGAAAAAAATCTCACCCAAAAAGGAGGTTGCAGGAACATCCCTTGGGTTCAGACCTACCGCTATCAGGAAGGAAGAGGCGGCGCCGGTAAGATCCTTCATTTTGAAACAGCAAAATCCTCGAAGACAATGACTCACAAAATCCTTGGGGAGAAAAGAGCAGGCCCTTTCAAAAGCTTCC
>MHBM01000193.1:0-7819 GCA_001804885.1 Lentisphaerae bacterium RIFOXYA12_FULL_48_11 | reverse complement strand
TGCAGAACACTGCCGACAGGTGTCGCGGATGTGCTGAATCGCAGAACCTCCAGAGACTGAGCCTGACTGCCGAAAGTGAAATTGACACTGCCGGAAGCAGTATAATCGGTTATCACGCCATGGCCCTTGGCATCATGTACAGCATTGTAAGTAACCGTGACAAGATCAGGATTTTCGCTAAGGCCGAGTAACTCCAGCTCTATCGGTCTGGCTGGTGCCCAGCCGGGCATACCATAAAGCTTGTGGTTCTGGGCAATCACGCCCGCAAGCCTTGCGCTGGTCACTTTCCAGCCGGCCGGTAGTTGTGGCAGGGCAAACTGAAGCAATCCCAACTGACCTGTGTCCATCATTCCCCCAGCGCCTGTGAGATCGGGGTGAAATCGGCAGTTCCGGATATAAATCTGGTGCGTGCTTCCATTGAAATTTGTGCATGGGTTTGAGCTGTCGACGAAAGTGTCCTCCACCAGCGTAGCAGATACTACTTTCGCATTGTCTGACGCTACACGGGTCGTCGCCGATAAATTCGGGTTGGAAACCGTGGAAGCCGAATAGCTGACGGAATCCAGAACGATCTTGCCGCTAGCCTTATCAGGCTTGGTCGCAGTGCCGGTCCACTCCAGCATGGTTAGCGGCATGTAGGGCGGATGCACGGTGGTCTGCGAATCCTTAACCACCCCGTTTATCGAGACGCTGGAGCCAGTCGAGTCCCAATGGAACACGACCACATCACCCTTGTTCAGAGAGGATGCAATTACCGGGCCGGTGTGAATCTGAGATCCATTTCGAACATGAAAGTGCCAGCCGGCCCCTTTGTCGGAAAGAACAAGGAACGGATCGCCGTCATCAATATCACCCAGCCCAAAGAGTCCCTGCGAGGAGGCGGAGGGACCGCCGATCACAAACTTAAAGTCACCTTCCAGGAACATCATCGAAGTTGTAAGATCTGATTCATTCAGTATGGCATTGGTGCCGTCTACGCCATCCAAGCCGCCTCTCCACCATTTTGTCCTGTCGAGAGTGGTGTTGGGCCACGTGAAATCATCATAGATGGCATACTCACCCGGTGCGGGGCTGCCCGCCAGACACGTCACCGCCACCAGCACAAGGAGGATTCGCTTTTTCATTGTATTTATCATGACGCCCCAACGCCTGCGAAATCATGCGCGGTGCGGTTGGCGACGTCGCATGGATGGTTTTATTGGAGCTGCTTGCGTGAACGTGTCAGCGTAAGCATCAAGAAGACGTCGAATCATTATCTGATAGGGGGTGCCGTATCGCTTTGCTTCAGTCTTGAAGAACTCAATACTTTTGCGGCTTAAGCCTATTGTCACTTTTGTACTTTTCTCCCGAAAAGCCAACTGATCAGGTTTCGGTAGAAAATCAGGGATGACTTTCAAAGGTCCCATAGGTTCATTTGTGTAAGTTATGTTTTTCATATAATTTCTTTCCTTTCCGCCAATATCCGGCTCCGATAATCCGGATCACGTTGCTGCGATAGGTGAAACGGACAGTCAAGTCATGACTTCTGTGCCAACCTTCCCAAAACAATAAAATCTATTTTCTACCTGGCTGTGGGATAGGTCATGTGCGATAACGCGCTTTGGATCGGCAAAAGCATATTGCGCATCGGCAAACCTGACGCCATGTTTGCTTTGGTTCTCCCGGTTCTTCTCTTCGTCCCACTCAAAAGTGACCTTCGACATTAAATAAGGCTGTCAGCCGGGAGGGAATATAGCAATACAATTGTATGTATATTTTTATGGCTCCAACGACTGTACTCACGTTTTGTGCTCGTAGCAGGCAATAACGTGGAGTGTTTTGAATCTTCTACCTTGTGAATCTGAATGTCCGAGTCTTCGACCATACGCTCTGGCCCCTCTCATTGATCGCCTTGACTCGCCATCTGACCTCATTGGCCCCACCAATGCTTGTCGTCACAAACGGGGTTGTTTCTTCATCCGCTTCCTGAAAGCGCGAGGGGATTCGTTGTGTATCTCGGCAAACTTGTGGTTGAAGTGGGACAGGTTGTTGAAGCCTGATGCAAATGCAATCTCGCTGATTGTCTGGTTGCTTTCCACAAGAAGACGGCTGGCATGGTCAATCCTGACTTCAGTAATGAACTGGGTAAAAGTCTTCCCGGTATGTTTCTTGAACTGCCTTTCGAAAGTCGCCTTGCTCATGCCGGATTCCTTCACGACCTCGCCGAAATTCAGTTCTTCCTGGAAATTGTTGAGGAGCAGGTTTATTGCTTTCTGGATGCCTTTGTAGCTGGATTGATCCTGTGAAGGAGTGAAACTTTTCCTGGAAAGCAATTTCCATGTTTTCTGTGGCGCCTTCTCCAGTTTTTCCAGAATCAACATGAAAAGCCCAAACCTGCCGATACCGTCATGTTGAGGGATAGACTTGATCAGTTCGGCGACCTTCATTGCCGGATCGCCGGTGAACTGGATGCCTCTCTGTGCATTTGTCCAGAGAGTCCTCAGTGCGTGTGTCTCCTTGAGTTTCCAGAAGGGGTGTTCGTGCCCGAAATCGAACTGCAGTCCATGGCCGGAAAATGAGTCACCCTGCCAGTGATGGGGCAGGTTGGAGCCTACGAGTACCAGGTCAACGGCTTTAAACGGCGCTATGCTGTCACCCAGGAAACGCGTGCCGGTGCCGCGGGTAACCAGGACCAGCTCCATTTCGGAATGCGAGTGCCAGGTATCACCCGTTCCACGGAAGGGGTGAATACCGCCCTCCGCATCAATGAAATCAACATCACGGACATTGTCATTCCATCGTATAACCCGGAATGATTCGTTCGGCAGGAGTTTAATCTGTTCTGTTGTTACTTTCATCCGTGATTAGGATGATACCACAGCACAAGAATTTGAGTCCAGCGATGAAGTTTTCTTGCGGCTCTTCGGCTATAATTCTTAAACATAAATGGAGTGTTACAACCATGAGAAAAATGACAGGACTTGAGCGAACGCTGGAATTTCTGAAGGGTACAAAGACCGACAGGCCGCCTTTTCATCCGATCATCATGCGGTGGGCGGCGAAATATGCCGGGTTCAAGTACAGGGATTTCTGCACGAGTTATCCTGCGAAATGCGAGTCCATGATCCGTTGTGCAGATGACTTTGACATGGACTGGGTGACCGTGTTGTCGGATCCCTATGCCGAAGCATCGGCTTTCGGGATCAAGTGCGAGTATCCCGAGGACGACCTGCCGAAAGATGTTTCGGGACACCTGCCCGATATGGAGGCAGTCAAGAACCTAAGACCATTCCGTGTAATGGATCATGCCCGGCCGGTTAACAGGATCAACGAGATAAAAGAATTCAAGAAAAGGGTTGGAGATAAATATTTCATTGTTGGCTGGGTTGAGGGGCCGGTTGCAGAATATGCAGACCTGCGTGGCGTGACCAATGCCTCTCTTGATTTCATGGATGACCCTGTAATAGTCGGACAGGCCATGGAGGTAATTACTGAAAACGCGATGGAATTCATTACCCTGCAGGTCGAGGCTGGTGCGCATTGCGTGGGGATAGGCGATGCATTCTGTTCCCAGATCGGCCCGGATCTGTACAAGGAACTGGCCTTTGAACGGGAAAAAAGAATGGTGGATCTCATTCACAAACTCGGTGCAAAGGCCAAGTTGCATATCTGCGGCAATACACATTCCATCATGCCTGACATGATAAAGACGGGCGCGGACATTATTGATGTGGATCACCTTGTGCCGTCCATGGCCGAATTTGCCGGGTTGTTGGGGAAGGGGCAGGTGTTTTCCGGTAAGTCCGATCCGGTTTCGGTGATACAGGATGGGAATGCAAGTTTGATCGAACAGAGTGTTCGTGAGTGTCATGAGCAGGCGAGGGGCAGGTGCATTGTCTCCGCTGGTTGTGAAATAACACCAGGTACTACTCTCGAGAACATGAGAGCATATTCAAAAGCTGCAGCGAAATTATCGTAATCGGGCGTTGGTCTGCGATGGCTGTTCCGCGGTCGAGGACCGCGGCTACAATATTGAAACAGACGTTCTTCTGTAGCCGCCCTCCGTGAGGGTGGAGTGCAGTTCTCGGAAGGAACGTACAGCTAGTAAGTGATAAGGAGCGAATTATATGAAAGACAAATCTACACGAAGAGATTTCCTGAGAGTGACGGCAGCAGTGGCTGCCTTTAATTTTGTGCCACGGTATGTTCTTGGAGGGCCACGCCAGATTGCGCCGAGCGAGAAGATTAATATTGCCGGTATCGGCATAGGCGGTATGGGCAAGTCGAACCTTAACAACCTTGAGAGCGAAAATATTGTCGCTCTTTGCGATGTCGATCTCAACTATGCCGCGAAGGTTATACAGAAATATCCGAATGCCAAGGTTTACCGGGATTACCGTGAAATGCTGGACAAGCAGAAGGATATAGATGCGGTTATGATCGCAACGCCGGACCACACGCACGCGGTGATTTCCATGGCGGCAATGAAGGCTGGCAAGCATGTCTACTGTCAGAAGCCGCTCTGCCATGATATCCATGAGGCGCGCATGCTTGCAAAGTTTGCAAAGGAATCAGGGCTCTGCACGCAGATGGGTATCCAGGGCCACTCAAAGGAGGATTTCCGTCTGATATGTGAATGGATCTGGGACGGTGCCATAGGAGAAGTGCGTGAGGTGGATACCTGGTGCAGCCTGTCTTATTATCCCTGGGGTCACGCGGGCTGGAGTTCAAAGTTTGGGGCAGGCCGTCCGACGGACAAACCACCGGTACCGGAGGGCTTGAGCTGGGACCTGTGGCTTGGCCCCGCCCGTGAGCGTCCATATCATCCAGCCTACCATCCCGGTGTGTGGCGCTGCTGGCGTGATTTCGGGAGCGGCATGATGGGTGACCGCGGTGCGCATACTCTGGATTCCGCAGTTTCCGCTTTGAAGCTCGGTCCGCCGGTCAGTATAGAGGCGACATCCTGCGGATCGACCGAAGAAGCCCATCCGTTGTCGGCAATAGTGACCTACCAGTTCGCCGCACGTGAGAAAATGCCGCCGGTGAAACTCACGTGGTATGAGGGGACACGGCCACCGAGGCCGGAAGAACTGGAAGAAGGCAGAAAGATGCCGAAAGAAGGCGGTCTGGTCTTTAAAGGCAGTAAAGGAAAGATTATGGCGGGTGTTTACGGTGAAAGCCCGCGCCTGATTCCCGAAAGCAAAATGCAGGAATACAAACGCCCGGATAAGACGCTTCCCAGGGTCAAGGGTACTCATGAACAGGACTGGACGGATGCAATAAAGAACGGCAGGAAAGCCGGGGCAGATTTTGAATATTCAGGACCACTCACGGAGACTTGCATTCTTGGGAGAATTGCCATACAGGCTGATGCAAGAATCGATTGGGACGCCGGGAATATGAAGATTACGAATATTGCCGATGCGAACAGGCATGTCAAAGCAGAGTACCGCCAGGGCTGGACGCTGTAGGTAGGGACGACCCGCCGGGTCGTCTGCGGACGGGTCAGCGACCCGTCCCTACCATTTCCTTCGTGATCTTTGTGGTGAAAATGCATAAATCCGGGTTTGGTGCGTGTCAGGATGATTTCATCTTCTTACGGAATACACCTGGGGCCTGTTTGTGTACCTCGGCAAATTTGTGATTGAAGTGCGAAAGGTTGTTGAAACCCGAAGCAAATGCGATTTCGCCAATTGTAAGGTCTGTCTCTATGAGTTTGCGGCTGGCGAAGTTGAGTCGCACTTCCGTCAGGAAACTGGTGAAAGACTTGCCTGCGTGTTTCTTGAACTGACGCTCGAAGGTCGCCTTGCTCATTCCTGCTTCCTTGAGTATGTCGGACAGGTAGAGTTCTTCCTGGAAATTCTGGAAAACAAAATTAATGGCTTTCTGGATTCCCCTGTAGGTGGACTGGCTGGTTGGCGGGATGAATGTCTTGCTGGAAATCACCTTGCGGCTGCCGGCCGGCATGGTTATCAGCAGATCCAGTATCTGCATGAACAGCGAGAATCTGCCGAGACCGTTGGACAGGGGCATGCGGCGGATGAGTTTTGCAATCTCCGAAACTGCATTACCAGTAAAATGAATTCCACGCTGGGCATCTTTCCAGAGTTCGCGCAGGACCTGGGTTTCCTGCAGTTGCCAGAATGGATGTTCGGTTTCAAAGTCGAACTGTATTGCGTAACCGGATGAGTCGTGAAGACCGTGCCAGTAATGGGGCAGGTCGGGTCCGATCAGAACCAGGTCGACCGCCTTGAAGTGAGTTATGTCGTCGCCAACAAAACGTGTGCCGGAACCTTTTGTTACAAGGGTGAGTTCCATCTGGGAATGGTAGTGCCACTCGTTACCGGCGCCGGTAAAGGGATGGATTTTTCCGTCGGGGCCGACAGCTTCGACGTCGTGGACATTGTCGTGCCAGCGCAGGAGCCGGAAGGACTCACCCGGCAATAACTGTATCTGTTCGACCTTCGGTTTTGTATCGGTTGATTGCATGTATTTCTATAATCATAATAAATAGTTGAAAATGGTGCAACTGTGCCGGTGATGCAAAAGCACAAAAGAATGAGTCCGTAAGCGGAGACGGTTTGGCCGCTAATCATCTAGTATTCACCCAAGTAAATCACAAACAAGGAGAATGATATGAAGGCAAAGTACAGGTTCTCGTTCGGTCCGTGGAACATTCATGAAGGCGCCGATCCTTTCGGTCCAACCGTCAGAAACAGCATTCCTTTCGCGAAAAAGGTGAAAATGTTCAAGAAGCTGGGTTATGATGGTGTCCAGTTTCATGACGATGATGCCGTGCCGGATATGAATAAGCTGAATGATGCCCAGATAGCGAAAAAAGCAAAGGAAGTAAAGAAGGTGTTGGACGGGGAAGGCCTAGTTGCCGAGTTTGTGGCTCCCAGGTTATGGGAAGATCCGCGCACAATCGACGGCGGATACACATCTAATGACCCAAAGTGCCGTGCATACGCAATGAAGAGAAACCTTCAATGTGTTGATATTGCAAACGCTCTTGGCACCAAGCTGATAGTTTTATGGCTCGCACGAGAGGGGACGTACCTTCGTGAATCAAAGGACAGCAAGAAGGCCGTGGATCTTATCGTGGAGGCGGTTGACGGCATGCTTTCGCATGATTCGGAAATGAAGATTGCCATTGAGCCTAAGCCCAACGAGCCTATGGATCATACATATATCCCGACGACAGGTCATGCCATTGCGCTGGGACATCTCAGTATCGATCCGTCCCGGGTTGGCGTAAATATAGAGAGTGCTCATGCCATCCTGGCGGGGCTTGATCCGTCGGACGAGATGGGCTTTGCACTTGCTCATGACAAGCTGTTTTCTGTACATCTTAACGATCAGAACGGCTTGAAGTTCGACGAGGACAGGAGTTTCGGCAGCGTTGATCTGCGCAGGGCTTTCAACCAGGTACGGATGCTTGATAAGTATGGCTATGGGAGTAAGGGTGAGTTTGTGGGTCTGGATGTCAAGGCTGTCAGGACACAGAAGCAGGATGTGGCCACCAAGCATCTTTCGAACAGCAGGACGATATTCCTGAGGCTTGTCGAAGTTGTGCGCGGCTTGGACACAAAGAAGGTGGATAAACTTGTGGCTGGCAGGGATTACGAGGAGCTTGATATGCTGATTCTCAACGCACTGATGGGGATGTAGTTTTCCTGTCTTTGTTGGAAAGCAAATCCTCGGAGACAGATTGCACCACGAAGGTCGCGAAGTTGGAAATGTGTAAAAATCTTCGTGATCTTCGTGGTAATGTTGTTCTGGTTGGTCGAATCATGGAGATACAATCATGGCTACAGATGTTTTGATTCTGAATACGGCG
>MHBM01000192.1 GCA_001804885.1 Lentisphaerae bacterium RIFOXYA12_FULL_48_11 | reverse complement strand
TCCTTTCTCCGCTATGGACACACAGTTGAACATGGGTGGCAGCATAACGATTGGACAGGGCATGGAAATTGCCGGTGAGAAAAATGTGATTGCCGTAATAGGTGATTCCACCTTTGCCCACTCGGGAATTACCGGCCTGCTCAATGCTGCGTATAACGGGAGGAACGAACTGATTATTATCCTGGATAACGGAACAACGGCAATGACAGGGCTTCAGCCCAATCCACTCTCGGGGTGGCGGCTAGACGGTAAGCCAGCCATAAAACTTGATTACCAGAAACTGGCTGAAGCTGTCGGAATACCGAAAGAACGTTTCAAAATGGTAAATGCCTACAAACCTGATGATGTTGAAAAGGCTATCATCGAACTCAAGAATGCCGGAAAATTATCCCTGCTTATCATTGAGGGACCATGTCTCATCCTGCAGCGGAAAAAGAGGAAATGAAAACCACAAAGAACATACTGATGGTTGGAGTAGGCGGTCAGGGGATCATATTGGCAAGCGATCTGCTTGCCCAAGCCGCGCTGAATGCCGGCTTTGATGCAAAGAAGAGCGAGATCCACGGGATGAGCCAGCGTGGTGGTTCAGTTTTCAGCCATGTCCGATTCGGGTCAAAAGTTTACTCACCTGTCATACCGGAAGGAATGGCCAATGTACTGGTGGCTCTTGAGGAAATGGAAGCCCTGCGATGGTTGCAATACTGTGGAAAACAGACAGAATTGATTGTCTGCCAATCCAGGATTAACCCTGCAAACGTGGATGAATATCCGGCAGGAGTTACTGAAGAACTGAAACGAACATTTAAAAGCGTAATCATGCTGGACCCGGTTGCGTTCGCGGAGAAATGTGGCGGCCAGAAATTCATAAATACGGCAATACTTGGAGTCGTTGCCAACATACTCGATTTTCCCGAGACGGCCTGGAAAGACTCCATTGAGAAACATACACCAAAAGGTACGGCCTCCAGAAACTGGGAGGCTTTTGTTGCCGGAAAGAACTGGAGGAGAGGAGAACCAGCATGATTTGGGACAATCAGAGCGAGACAATGAAACGGGATGATATTACTACCCTCCAGGCAGAACGCCTAGGGAACCTCTTGTCACGGCTGTACAAGCGTGTCCCATTTTACCGTGAGAGAATGGAGAAGAACGGCATCAGGCCTGAACATGTCAGGCATATGTCCGACCTTAAGGACCTTCCATTCACAACCAAGGAAGAACTCCGAACAGTGTACCCGTTCGGCATGCTGGCTTCAGACAAAGACGATATTGTGGAAATACATACCTCTTCCGGAACAACAGGAATCCCTGTTGTTGATGCCTATACCGCCGGAGACATCAACATATGGGGCGAAGTAATGGCCCGGTGTCTGACGATGGCAGGTGCAACCAGGGCTGACATCATCCAGAATGCTTATGGATACGGACTGTTCACCGGCGGGATGGGAGTGCACTACGGAGCAAGGAAAATAGGAGCAATGGTCATTCCCATATCTGGAGGAAACACAAAGCGCCAGCTGGCAATCATGCGGGACTTCAAACCTACCATTCTTACATGTACGCCTTCTTATTCGCTTTACATGGCTGAGGCCGGACGCGAAGAAGATATGGACTTTTCAAAAGTTGGTCTCAAGGCAGGGGTGTTTGGAGCCGAGCCATGGAGCGATTCCATGCGTAAGGATATTCAGCGCAAACTTCACCTTAAGGCATTTGACATTTACGGTCTCACGGAAATCATAGGGCCGGGTGTCGCAAATGAATGCTCAAAACATGAAGGCCTGCATGTTTTTGAGGATCACTTCTATCCTGAAATTATTGATCCAAAGACCGGTAAGGTACTGCCTGACGGTGAAAAGGGTGAGCTGGTAATCACAACTTTGACAAAAGAAGGTACTCCTTTGCTCAGGTACCGGACGCGGGACATAACATGGCTCAATCATGAGCCGTGCTCTTGTGGACGCACACATGTAAGAATGCACAGACTGCTTGGCCGCACCGACGACATGCTGATTATTCGCGGTGTGAACGTGTTTCCATCACAGATCGAGGAAGTCCTGCTCAAGATAGAAGAAGTGGAGCCCCACTATCAGCTGGTTGTCGAGCGGCGCGACCAGCTGGATGAGCTTGAAGTACAGGTAGAAATGAACGAAAATATGTTTTCGGACGAGATCAAGAACCTGGAGAACATGGAGAAACAGATTTCAGCCCAGCTTTACGGGATTCTAAATATTCATGCCAGGGTAAAACTCGTTGAACCCAGAACCATTTCACGCAGCGAGGGCAAGGCCAAACGTATTATCGATAAACGCCCGCGTTAAGGAGGGTACGAAGATGATGATCAAGCAACTTTCAATATTTCTTGAAAACAAAAAAGGCCGGCTGGCACAGGTCACCAGCACGCTTGCAAAGAACAAAATCAACATTCGTGCACTCTCTCTTGCAGATTCTGCCGACTTTGGTGTTCTACGACTGATAGTCAACGATCCGGATCGCGGCGCGACCTCTCTTAAGAAGGCTGGTATGGTGGTACAGGTAACCGATGTCATTGCGGTTGAGATTTCGGATAAACCCGGCGGTTTGAGCCGGGTATTACATCTTTTTGATCGCGGAGCCATCAATGTTGAATACATGTACGCCTTTGTTGAGAAAATAAAAGATAAAGCCGTTGTCATCTTCAAGATCGAACAGCCTGCCAGCGCCATAAAAATCCTTAAAAAAGAGGGGATGCCACTTGTCCGATCCAGCGTTTTAAAAGGACTATAATAACCGGATTAGTTGCAGATTTCTCAAACAAATGGTCGTTTTCAATCGTCTTATCTGTAGAATGACGATCATGTTTAAGAAAATGTTATTACTCGTGCTTCTCGCCTTTATCACCCGAATGGCGGAAGCGACGTACGAGGCCGATCCTGCCATTCGAGCCAGGAACAAGGCTCGCGTGGAGCAGATCTTCAAAAGCAATCAGGAGAAATATAAGGGCAATAGCGATATGCTTGTCCTGCCGGGGCTGATTGCCGATCGAAAGGCAAAACACTTAAGTTTTCTTGCCGAGTCAACAGGTCTATCAAAGGGTTCTCCAATTGAATTCTTTCTGGTTGGAGAAAACAGCGGACATGCTTATGAAGCTCTGTCTGTTTCCTTTGCCAGCCCCGGTAACGTTCAGAAGGCGCTCGAATTCATTGGAATGCTGGCCGGAAGATCCTCGGATCTGAGGAAATGCCTGTTTTGGCCCAAGGGCGAACGCGTCATTACGACCTTTTCATCACTTGATCCTGACATTCCGCTCAAGCCCATACGGGCCGAGAAGCTGGTTCTTGATTCACGTACAAAGAAAACTCTGCCTGACTGTGGGCTGGTTTTCACCGGTTCAATAATGATTGAAATGCCCGATCAACCCGATAAAAAGGTCATGGCCGTTGATGCAAGGGAGCCTAATTCCATTGCGTCAACTTACAATGCTTTTGAAACTGTAATTGACGTCCCGTTCTCCTGGTCCCAGAAATCGGCCTACGGCAACATCCTGGTAAATGAATCGCACCTGATCAAGGCCGGGTGTTTCATGAAAGTCACCATGGAACCCGAATATAAAGATGGAAAGAAACGCGTAATTGACCTGCAGCTGGAAATGGCCATCAGGCCCGATTCGCAGGGAAAAACAATAGATGATATTGATTTCCGTGTACAAACCACCGCAGGTGAAAAATTGAATAAAGACTTCACTCTAAATACCATGCTCAAACTGTTTGATTCACTCAACAACGAAGGACACGATCCTTTTGTTGCTGTGAGACTGCCTGATGGCATGACAGCCAAGGCGGCCTCCGAGATTTGCAGCATTCTCTCAAAAATAGATACTGAACATGGTATACGCATTGAACCGCCGGACAACGGTCATCTTTATTACAGAGCTTTCACGCCAAATGAGAAAATGAGGAATAGAGCAGACCGGTTTGCACAACCGTTGGAACTCGGTATATCCATCACAAATGCCGGTGTTGTCGCTGTGCTGACAAAAATACAACAGGTCTGGAAATCGAACACAGTTGACCCTGACCTCAAAGCTGATGATTACCCTGTAAATACACCTGAAGAACTGCAAAAGAAGCTGAAGGAAATCGGGACAGATATTCCTGTAATATTTGTCTTTGCAGACCCCTGCGTAACGTACGGACAGATTATGAGTTATATCAGGCCGGTACTTGAATCATTTCCCATGATCCATGTCTACGTGAAATGAACAGTGCGGAATAGCTTAACGGGATTATTTTTTTGGCTGAAGACAACCGACTCTTCAGTATTTCTGTAACATTTTTGCTTCTGCAGAGTACGCTGTCACCTGAGTATCTATGAAGAATTCTTAATTCGGCAATCATCATTCGGAATTCGTAAATTGGCTTCTCATTCCCGTCCGAACTTGCGGTTGAGATCCCTGAACGATGTGAATATCAGGGTAGGGCGGCCATGTGGACATGTATAGGGCATTTCCGTCTGGGCAAGGTCTATGACAAGCTTTTCGATTTCTTCAAGCGACAGCTTATCTCTTTGCTTAACTGCCGCCTTGCAGGCTGCCTGTGCTATTGATTCCTCTCGCCATCTTGTATTGCCGCCACGCGCTCCAGCCTGTTCAAGACTGTGAGCTATGTCAACGAGCAGTCCCTGGGCCGAAGCCTGGCTGAAGTAAGAGGGCAGGGCATCCACAACAAAACTGTCACCACCAAATTCCGAAATGCCAAATCCCATTTTCCTGAAAAGATCCAGGTTTTTCCTTACGCGCATTGCATCGCCAGGAACAAGTTCCACTGTGTCGGGAAGAAGAAGATTCTGTATCTGGATCTTTCCCTTTAGAAAATCCGCCATGAATCGCTCGAAAAGCACTCGTTCATGTGCCGCGTGCGGATCCATGATAACATAACCGTCCTCTGTTTCGAGCATTACATAAAGACTGCCTATCTGCCCCAATACCCGGCACCACAACCATGGTGCATTGGCTTGATTCTCTTTTTTTGCCTGCTTCTCTTCAAAGTCCTGATTTTTTGCGGTTGAGCCCTGTTCCTGTCTTGAAACGTTGCTGATAACAGGCATCCGCGGATAATGAAATGTTCTCGTCGGCGGAAGATTATCGATTTTGAGCTGAATATCGGCAACTGCCGGTGCCGGCTGTTCTGGTTTCTTTCCGGCATCACGTACATGTTCAGCAACAGTTGAGCTTTTATCTGACTTTAACGCCTCGCGGATTGCCGTGATAATTATATCCCTTACATCATCAGGCCGACGAAACCGGACTTCCTTCTTTGTGGGATGAACATTGACATCCACCAGCTCTGGATTCATTTCCATCAGAAGGAAAACAGAGGGGTGCCTGTCTGAGGGAAGAAGGGTTCGATAACCTTCCCTGAGTGCATAACTAAAGAGAGGCGCACCTGTTACCCGTCCATTGACAAAGAAATATTGCTCGTTTCTGTCGGACCTGCTCATTGCAGGCATGGTTATATATCCCCTTATGGTTATGTCACCTGAACAGTAATCCACTTTCTTAAGGCTCTTCTGAAAATCCGCCCCGAACAGGTCCCTGAGTCTGTCCTCGAGATCTGAACCCTGGGTCAGCCGGTATGTTTCCCTGCCATCTACTTTAAGATTCATGCCAATCATCGGATGAGACAGGGCCTGCACAATAAAGCCGGCCCTGATATGGGAGAGTTCAGTTGGCTCACTCCGGAGAAATTTCCGGCGGGCAGGAACATTGAAAAATATATCGCGTACTTCGATGGATGTCCCGGCAGGGCAGCCGAAATCACGGACATCCGTTAATTTTCCGCCTGTTATAATCAGCTCGGTACCGGAGCTTTCACCCGTACGGCATGTGCTCAATCTGAAACGCGATACGGAAGCGATGGCCGCCAGGGCTTCACCGCGGAAACCCAGGGTTTGTATTTTTTCTATATCATCGACATCAGATATCTTACTGGTGGCGTGGCGTTCGATGGAAAGAATCGCATCGTCCCTGTTCATGCCGGAACCGTTGTCACTTACGGCTATCAGTTTCTTCCCTCCAGCCGATATATCCACATTGATTTGTGAAGCGCCGGCATCCATGGCATTTTCCACCAGCTCTTTAAGAACCGAAGCGGGCCGGTCAACAACTTCGCCGGCAGCTATTTTATTTGCCACGTGGACCGGCAGAACTCTGATGTGTGAATCGGTAGTCATTAATTATCAGGATAAAGTCACCTGTCGACCTAAGCAAGCTGTAATCGATTTACAGGATAAAGCAGTATATTATGGCAGAATTGGCTGGTAAGCCCGTTATCTCTTCTGATCGAACGAACTAACTTCAATCTTAAGATCGCCGGCATCAGGATTGATATACTCAGCTGGAGCCCGGTCCAACGCCTGAAATGTCGGCAAATGCCTGTAGTAAACCTCAAGCTGGAGAGCACATAATGTCGTATCCATAACAGGTCCATCGCTGTGTCCCTTCACATCAGCTGGCGGTTCCCACCAGCCGATATCATGCATTACACCATTTGGTCCCTTGATTGCCTTCTTTTCCACCTTCTGATGAAGAATCAACTGCGCGGCAAACTGCCGGTTCCAGCTGTTCCATATTTCACCGCCAGCCTGGAATTTGGCCTGTGTGATGTAATACCAGTAGTATATTGGCGAAGTCAGCCATGGCCGTTCCCAGTCAAATGTAGCTTTCTGGAGCCACAAAATACCCTTCCTGGTTTCCACCTCTTTCCCGGCTCCCAGCATCTGCATGCACAGCACGCCCACACCCGTAAGCCCGCCATTACCATCCTTCGAGTTTGTGTATCCGAACTTACCTGTTGAATCAGCATTCTTCTTAATGCCGGCAATCGCTTTTTCCAGAGCCTTTTTCAAACCTTCGTTCTCCAGACTGGCTATACTGGCGGCTTTCAGGGCTTGAATACACCAGCCCATGTAAGATGTATCATCGCGGTCACTTTGTTTGCAGTTGTAGTCCCACCCGCCGTTTGGATGCTGCCCCCTTATTATAACATCCACAGCCTTTTCTGCGGCTGACTTGATAAACGGCAGTTTAGTCATTCCATAAGCTTCGCAGAGCGCATAGGTGGCGATCGGATGACTGTAGTCATGGGCATCACGTCCTTTGAAACGGCCGTCTAGCTCCTGATTTTCAAGCAGCCATTTAATACCTTTTTCAACTGTTGTACCGAACTCTTTAGAAGCGGGCGTATCGCCATGTGCCAGATATGTCAATAGAGCGAGGCCTGTCATTGCCGGTCTGGTATTTTTCCAGGATCCATCCGGTAATTGTTCCCTTTTCAGCCAGCGCAATGCTTTTATAACAGCTCCTTCGGAGTCGGTTCCGCGGTTGTAGGCTCCACCTCCATCATCAGATGTTCCGTATTTGTTAAGAGCCTTTATTCTTTCCTCATCTGTACGACCATAAAGATTCTTGATTGTCAGAATACTTTTCCCAGTGAGAGGAGGAATACTTTCAACATTTTTTATTAGCTCATTATCTTTTATGCCATCTTCTGTTCCAACAGGCCGCGAATTATCTGACAATGGATCTGATGGCTCCATTGCTCTGTCGTTCATGCCGCTGCCCGTAGTCCATGCTGAATCAGTCATTGGATCTCTCGGCTGAATCGTTGATTTATCCTCTTTCGGAGTCGCTTCCCAGGCAGGATCAAGAATATAATCCTTAATTGGATCCAGCGTGATAGTGGTCAGTTCAGGTAAAATAATCTTTTTATTATCCATATCGAAAGACAGGTTCAAGGCAATCAACGCTATCATCAGGCTTCCGGCAATAGATATTCCAGAAGGGCCAAAGATGTGTTGGATTGTATTTATGGCATAACGGCGTGCCCCTGAATCCTTGGGAGAGTGAAGTCCTATTACTATTCGCCGCCACTGTTCTTGCAATGAAACATCTTCGAGCAGATTCATCATATTCTTCATGGACAGCCTCCTTTTCCGCTGAGCGATTACATACTCATAACAGCAATATTATTCAGTTTTGCCAGGTTGCAGAGGTTCAGAGTTTCTATAAGTTGCTCATGAGCTGAATCAGGAGCACATTTTAGAATTATGTTCTGACTGGAGTCGATTTCTGCCAATTGATGCAAATATCCTTCAAGTCCTGCTACGTCCACACGTTTCCCGCAGATTCTATATTCCTTCTGTAAAATTATTATTTCCACCATCGGTATTTGCGGACCAGGGGAAGTAATGCTTTTATCAGCTGCAGGCTTACTGACGTCCAGTACCGTATAAATAACTTCGGGCTTTGTTGTAAACATCATGTATATCAGGAGCAGGAAGATTACGTCACACATTGCAGTCATATTCAGCTCCTGAACTTCCGATGTCTGTTTTCTTACAGAAAGATTGATCATCATGCACCTCCTGTTATTAATATCCTTTTAATAACTGGACGACTGCAGGATGAAATGCATTAGTAGTAATGGAAATAATGAGGCACAATTATTTTCAACAATCATCTAAGATATTACATGCCTCACGCGTTGTGGATATTTTCTCAATATTCTTTACAGACACTTCTGACTGTTCAAGCTCCCCGCGGCAAGCCGCAGGGCATTTTGGCGAAGGTAAGTAATGAGGCATGAAGAAACGCCAATGCTGAATTTCTGACAAGACCAGAATGTAGTATTCAGCAACTCTACGGTATACTATCCACAGCAACTTTATTTTGCAGGAGCAGGTGTGACTTTTATTTCAATGTCGTCACTTTCGGGCTTGTCTTCTTCA
>MHBM01000191.1 GCA_001804885.1 Lentisphaerae bacterium RIFOXYA12_FULL_48_11 | reverse complement strand
TGCGCATACACATTCCCGTCGACTCCGAAACTGCAGCAGGAAACACATCCGGCAATAAGAATAATCCTCATAACAGAACTGATCTTCATCACGTTACTCCTCTCATTTATTAATTAAAGGGGTTGACCTGCAGCCATACTCACCAGGAAAATCTGCAGTCAGGCCGATATTCTTGTAGTCCATCAAGTCTTCACGGAAGCCAGACTTCCAGCTCACATTTTCCGTAACTGCGGAATCTCCATTTTCAGGTTTGTGACTGCGGAACTGTGTGCCCTGCGACCGGACAATCTGAACATTGCGGAAGACCTGGTCCATTGCCATCCTGGGCCAATCGAGAAAAATACCGTCCGGCGGAATGTCCTTCACCGATGGAATTGCGCGAGTATCGGTCACTGTAATCTGTTCAAAGGTATTCACGCAGCCGCCGCCCGGATTGTTCAGGTTCGCCGCATGCAAAGCTCCCATATCTCCGCCGTCCTGCCCGCAACGAAACACATGGATGTGGTGGAATCGGTTACCCCGTGTCGGCGGAAAAGCTGTCGACACCGCGGGACCATACTGCGGGCCCGTATTTCCGCGCAAGGTAATCGCATACCGCACCGAATTGTCGAGCTGGCAATTATCAACTTCATTATTGTTTACATTGAACATCGTAACGCACTCGGCATAAGTATGAAGTTCTCCCACATGACTAATGCGGGTATTGTGTATTCTGTTATTTTCGCATCGGTCAGGCGTTGGACTCACTTTGTCAGTCGCAAGAAATTTATTACAGAGGCTTACGCCATTAAGCCCCATGTGCTCGACCCAGCAGCCTGTCACAAGGTTATCCATATTATGCCCGATCATCATTATTCCGCTGCGACCGCTATTCTTGAGATGGCAGTTCCGAATCGTGATCCGTTCTGCATTATTCATCCATATTAACGCTCCGTCACCCAGGCCTGCATATGCCCAGAGGGGACGCGGCGGCGTGTTATCCGTCTCCTCGACCGCAAGACCATCAAAAACAATATCCCGAACACATTGTTCACGCGACTTGCCCCGCAGCTGGATCATCCGATTCAGGACCGGACATGAAATGTTGAGGGTATCAGGATGTCCTTTCCCTAAGGGCATGTAATAGAGCACGTGAGCTTTTTCATCCACAAAGAACTCGCCGGGAACATTAAGGAAGCCCATTTCGTCTTCAAGAAAGAATCTGGCTCCTACTCCTACGCCATGGGCAGGATCCACACCGAAGGTCAGGCGACGTGTTAGGGAATCAATTGAGGTAACAGGATGTACCTCACGCACCCAATCCCATTTTCCACCAGGGAATATATGGATTTGCATTTTCGTCACTGCCGTCACCGGCGGAGCGTCTTCAGGCCGGTACACCAGCCATCCCGGCCCTTTAACTCTTGCGGCATCCTTGTCACTCTGCTTCGGAGAGCCTCCCACGGTCACCAGGTATCGACCAAGCGCAGTTGGCATCTCAGGCATTAATTCGTGGTCAGGAAAACGCGCCTTGTTTACACGCCTGCCATCCTCGTACAACGTGTGGAAGATAATATTTGCCGGTAGATTAACCTTCCAGATTCCATCACAATGCTCCTGCCACCCTTTCAGCACTGTGCTGCCCAACACCCGCGCCTTGCCCGGACCACCAGCACTGCGGTAAATGACATGGAATCCATTCCGGCCGGAATCCGCCTCTGTAAACTCTAATGTTCGATTAAGCCGGTATTCGCCCGGAGCCAGGCTAACTACCACGTCACCGCGCATATCTTTGGCCAGAGTCCTGGCTGCCTCCTGTGCCTTGTATAAAGTGCGAAATGGCGCCTGCCTGGTCCCAACAGCTTGATCACTCCCGGCTGGGCTGACATATAAATCATGCCCGGCAATCAGGGCGTTGATACGGACAGGCTTTTTCACAAAAGGACGGACCATGTGCTTGACCGGCCAGCTCGCGCGGCACTCGTCATTGTAGAGACCGATTCTTTCCACTGGAATTCTCTGAAAACCCAATTTCAAAGCCGGTGAATTGTCGCAAAGCTGGAAATTGTCTGCCTTTTCATCAACGAATTTTGGATTTTCGTTGATCAAGTTGTTTTCGACACTAACCAGAGGTCGAATATTTGAAGCAATGCCATCCCACCAGTTTTCTTTGACAGGTTCACCATTCGCTACGCGGCGCAAATTAACTCCAGCGCCCTGCCAGAAAATATTCTGCCTGACGATGTTTCCCTTTGGTTTTTTTGGCTCATCATCCAGCAGATTCACCAGTTGAGGATAGCGTGTACTGAACGGCGGTTCTTTGTAACGAACGCCAGCTATAGTGCCCTTTTCAGAAGCTTCCTTGATACGGCCATCGGCGTGTGGACCGCACCAGCCGAGAGCCCTGGAATCAACGTGCATTGCCTTGGGGCAATCCACAAACACGTTGTTCTGAATAACATTATCCCGGCCTCCGCCGATGAAAACAGGCCGTAAAACCTGATAAAACACATTACCCTCGACAACGGCTGACGAGAAAAGGTCATCAAGATAAATACCGTTGCACGGGCCACCATCCTTGCCGAACAGGTGGTGCAGGTAATTATTCCTCATCACGTGGCCGCGCAGGGTCCAGCTGCGGCCCGCATAAATGGCCCCGCAGTCATGCGACTCATAACACACGTTATGAATTTCGTTGAATTCCATCAGGTGATCATTTCCACCGAAAAGGATCGCCGCATGCGGTGCATCGTTAATGAGGTTATGAGATGCGCGAAGCCCAACACCGCTCATGAAAATGCCAGGCCGATACATCCGGTCCCACCGCCCAAACCGGTGAATATGGTTATTTTCGGCAAAATGACCGGCAGGAATAAGAGCCTTTCTGTCGCCACCTATAAGATAAATTCCACCTCCACCCATTCCGTACATGTCACAACCAATAACACCGTTCTCTTTTCCCTCAAAAATGGTGACGGCATGGTTGCCAAGATTACGGAACGTACAGCCGATGACACGGCACTTTTGACCACCGTTGATCGTGACAGCCGTACTGCGGGCAACATCCATCAACATGCCGCGAATCGTTACATACGACACATCAGTCAATGTGAACAGCCCCGGAGCCATGGAGACTTCGACACAACCGCTTTCCAAAGGACCCGGTGGCCAGAAATATAGAATTCCTGCATCACGGTCGATATACCATTCACCAGGAACGTCTATCTCGCACAACAGGTTGAGTCCACGAAACCATTGTCCTTTCCTATATCCATAGTAATGGTACGGCGACGCTACGGTAATAATGCGTTTCGTCGCGTCAATGGATTCAACCTTCTGTCGTTGCTGGGCCCAGTCTCGGAACCAGTAACCCTGAACCCAGGCATCCTTCTCCTTCACCCAGCGGTTCGGACGGTCACCTTCATATACAAATATTCCTTCCTTACAACCCTTCACTCCCCGGACATCTATCTCTGTCGCACCCAGAACCTTCTCGGTCTTTATAAAACCATCGTTCGGCCAGCGCGAAAGCTCCATGGGCTGATCGTTAAAAAACACTTCCAGCCGTGGTGATACTTTCCTGCCGCTCTTGACATATTCACTGCTTGCCATTGCACTGCCGATGGAGTCCTCACCCTGTCCATCTATCCTTGCAAGGTAAACCTGTATCTCCCAGGCTGCGTCCAAGCCAATGTCACCATACTCGGTAATACCCTGAGCTTTGATGTCGGCCTGAAAAATCTTTCCTCTTGTCTCGGGATCCATCTGGTCCAGTGTTACCGGATCTGAGACCGGCTTCCAACTGCCGATAGCGCGGCCACCGGTAATACGCACCTTCTCATCCTGCCACGCACGCCAGGTAATCGGAGAACTTTCAGTACCGGAATCTTCTGCTGTCAAGGTCAGCGGCATTGACCGCCTATATTCCCCTCCCCGCAGCCATATGATCACCCCTCCGGGAGGCAGGCCTTTGATACGCTTCAGCTCACGAACAGCATCACGTGCTTTTTCCATCGTCCCAAACGGACGTTCCATGGTTCCGGGATTACTATCGACACCATTTGGTGCAATAAAAAGATTTAAGGATGGTGTTTGGGCGCCAATCGTACAAGAGGCAACAAGGAAGAATAACGCCAAGATTCTCGATATCATTATATTAGCCTTTCTGTCTTATATTCCCAAAGGCAGGAAAAGATTCAGAGTGTGTGGCTAACAGTAGCCGCAATATTGTTACCATTTCCTATTCTCATAAGCCAACAGGAATCAACCGTTAAAGGCGGATGTCAACCTCAACACGTAGAACATTTACCGGCTCCTTGCCAGTTGTCGTAACACTGACAATGTCGTTATTTCGACCAGAAAGTGCAGCCAGCGGGAATGAATAAGTCAGCAGGCAATTTCCCTTACTTGTCGCCTCATTATTCTGAAGTTTTCCCACAATGTCGTTAAGGGACACTGTTGGCATATCCTCAGAAGGCCCGATCTCGATCATAACCTTGAGCCGCCAACCTGATGGAGGTATGGGTCCCAACGGCAGGGTGAAAGAAACCTGTTTCGCCTTGGCCGGTAACGGAGTCTGATATTTCTCACCAGGGACCACGACATCACGGAATGTCACTGCATGACGACGCGGCAGCTTCTGAAGTTTATCCATGGACGAAAACGACTGCAGCATGCGCTGATATTCCGGGATCGGCCACTTCGGATGACCATGCTGAAAATAATTAAAGAGATAAACCACATCAGCACCACTTGAAAGCACGGCAACAGCCGCACCAGTCGCCTCTTCAGGCGTAACGAGTCGGGACTTCACAGCTGGACTGGGTGAATAATTCACATCCAATCCGCCGGCAAGCGTTACACGGTCCCCAAGCAACTTGCGCCACTTCTCCAGGGGCATGGCAAACTCCAGTGTTTGCCAGCGCGGCGCAGCCACCACTAGGTCGACAAGTCCTTCCTGTGCCCATGCCGGCACATCGAGTCCCAGACCAAGCGCCGTGTCAGGACAGGAAGGAATACGTACGCCAAGGCTCACCGCATGGCCACGACGTTGGGTGGCATCGTCTATCAGCACACGGATATCCCGCATCCACACGTTCAGAATTTGCCTGCCTTCCTGTTCCTTCCCCTTGCTGAACAGGTAAGGCTCACGCATAAAATCAAGTTCCAAGCCGTCAATATCATAAAGGTCCAACGTTTCGGCAATCAATGCCTTGTAGTGCTCACGCACTTCCGGGTGGGCATAATCCAACGCACGGGCATAGTAACCGGGGTGACCTTGCCTGAATAATTCCTGTTTTCGCCAAAGAGCGCTGTGGAAAGGATGATCGAGGTTATTGTTGTTATGGACATCGTTCATTCGCAAAGATATCCAAGGTGAAATGCCATGATGACGGCATCGCTTGATCATGCGTGCAGGATAATCCACACCCTGCTTGTGAACTTCGAGCATATTACCGACAAGAGTCCGGTATTTCGTGCGCTGTTCAGGCGGTACTGCAGAGAGAAACTGCTGACTATCCGGTCCTTCGGGATCATAACCATCCCAGAAAGATTCCCATACCTTACTGCGGTAGTTGGTTCGCCTCCCATTCGTATTACACAATAAAACAGTCACACCGGCACCCGCGAGCACATCAACGTACCGATCCACCACCTCACCGGCTTTCCCCGCGGGAAAATCCTGGAAGTAAAAGAAATTTGTACAGTCCTCATTCTGCAGAAGACCAGGCAGTTTTATTTTCCGCGGATTATCCGCACCTGTATCCGCCCACAACATTGGCGGCACGGTCAGGCCAGTCAAGCCAACGGCCGAAAACTTCAACATGTCACGGCGAGAGACAGACATCATTGTACAGCTCATTTTGCTCCTAATTTAAATGCCTCATCATTAAAAGCACCTTTGGCATTACCACCCTTGCCTGGGAACCCTCCACGCACCTGTACCATCCATATCAATGCGAGCTGACGTTCAGGATAAATTGTCATGCCCGTTCCCTGTGCTCCGCCATGTCCAAATGCACCATGCCCGTCCTGGTCCACAGCGAAACACAGACCATATTTCTGATTTGGCAGACCGGTCTGAATTTTTGATAGTTCTGCAATCGCTGTTTCAGACAGGAATCGTTCGCCGCAATACATCCCCTTATTCAACAGCATCTGACAGAAATGCGCGAGATCTTTGCCTGTTGAAAAGAGCCCGCCACCCGGTTCCGGATAACGGCCTGGGCGATCGAATGGCGTTCTCATAAACGGAATTTTTGCCTCAGCAAGGCCGTTCTTTTCGGCATTCGGCCCGTATGACTTGGCCAGTCGCTTAAGCTGACGCGACGTGGGAAAGAATGTAGTATCCTTCATTCCCAGCGGATCGAAAATACGCGTCTGCATGAATTTCTCGTACGGCATGCCGCTGGCAACCTCGATGACTCGTCCCACCGTATCGACACCCTCATTCGAGTAGCGATATCCTTCGCCTGGCTGGAACTCTAGCGGGTTCATCGTAAAGCTCAACGCTGCCTGATCCAAGGGCAACGAACTGAGATCATCGTTTAATACAGGCGTGAGAAAAGGCAATCCGGACGTGTGGCTCAAGAGGTGACGAATGGTAATAGGACGTGCCTGCCGCCGCAAGGTCATCGAATTATCATCCTTGCGCTCGACAACCCACAGCTTATCCATCGGAGGGATGTACTTACTGACCGGATCGTCCAGAGCAACCTTGCCCTCGTCCACCAACATCATTAATGCAACTGCAGTAAAAGGCTTCGTCATTGAGGCAATCCAGAAGAAAGAATCCTTTTTCATCGGCTTTTTTGCTGCCACATCGGCATAACCGACTGCTTCGTGGCTGATAATCCCTTCAGGACCTACCACCACCGTGACCGCACCTGCCAACCAGTTTGAAGCCACATACGGCTGCAACACCGACTTGATTGGCGACTCATCCGCCAACGCATGGGATGCCAGGCTGAACACCAATACCGCAAATGTCAGGGCACGACATAAAAATCTCACCTTGAGCAGCCTTTTCATGTTAATTCCTCCAGCACTTGATCAGTTCAATAATTCACTTCACTGCTCTTCGTCCATAAGTCTGTCGATCAATCACACTTCCGTCCAGCCGCTTCAATTCAGCCGTCAGTTTCCCTGCAGAGTGATCAAAAACCAGTAGCATATAATTAGCGATAGGTTCGCACACCACCGCTTTCGGGTCACGATACACATCTCCTGATTTTGCAATACAAGTGTTATAATATGGAAATCCATTACTTTCTACTGCCCGCTCGGCATAATACCCGTACCCGGTGATGAACATCGTCCCCCGACTGAACATCTCATGCCATGCACCCTTCTCGAGATTGCGGCATCGGCTGTCCGCATTCAGCAATGTTACCACAAAACCTGACGTAGCCTTTTTCGTCTGTTCATCATACCACTGGAACTGTTCTGCCCCCTTGTGATGATCGTGACTTGTCTGCCATGAGGTTCCGAAGTCACGCAGGTGATGCATATCCAGGGCAAGAAAGGTAACATCCGCCTGAGGGATCGTAAAAGCCCATCGCCACCCGGTATCAGGTAAAGCAAACACGCTCAGGTATGCAGTTGCATCTATATCGTAGACCGCCGCACCCGGTTCCGGTTTTTTACCGCGGGAACCAATCTGCTTGTCATGATTTCCAAGTATCGGCATAAATGGCGTTGAGGCAAAGAAACCAGCTTCCGATTTCAACATGCCAATGTACGGCTGAATAAATGTTTTATCGCCAGGCTTCGCCGGGTTAACAATACTTGCCACGTTATCTCCAACAGTCATGAGCATGTGCGGCTTATCCGCCTTTAGCGCGGAAAGATCCGGGTGACCCGAATACCCCCAGTCACCAACCACCGCGACACGCACGCCATCTTCCGGACAGGTCTGGAATTTGCATATTTCAGATTTCTGATCGCCGGTTTCTACCCGGTAGAAAACAGTTATCCCACGCTGCGGTGTTGTGATCTCCACGTGATGTAGAACACGCTCACCCTCAACCCGTACTTCCTGAGTACACGCCGCATCAGACCCGTAACACACGCGTGAGGGCCCTGGCTTGACACTCTGCCAGTTAACAACCGTCTTCTCCGGCGTCGAAGAACGGTGAGTCAGCCATACCACCTCCACCTGCGCATATACCGGCATCACGAAAACAAATAAAACAGCCAGGAATTCAAATCTTCTCATATACTTCTCCCCTTTACACAGAACCTCTAACGAGTTTCACAGAAGCCATTGTATAGAATCCGTTTAAATCTGACAGCACGAATTTAAGGGTTGTAACACTAGATTCTCGTGAGCTTAAAAACAGGAACCACTGCCCTATTTCGGGATTTCAGATTATATATTGTTGACTGAAAAATGTATTCTGGACAGAATCAGCGGAAACAAGGAGGACCTTCAATGAAATCCAGCACTACCCATTGCCGCGAGAAAAAGAACGGAATTAGCCGGCGCAACTTCATACAAACGACTTCCGCCGCCACAATCGCTGTACTTGGCGCACCAATGATCATCCCGTCACGCGTGCTGGGAGCCAACTCACCGAGCAACCGCATCAATATCGCAATTATCGGCTGTGGAAATCAAAGCTCAGTCGATGTACCGGAATTCCTCAAATATGATCAATGCCGGGTCGTTGCTGTTTGTGATGTCAACCGCGCAAGTCACGGCTACAAGGACGAGAAACAGTTTCTAGGGCGTGAACCGATCCGTGACATGGTCAACAAGTTCTACGCCGGCGAAACGCAATCCGGCACCTACAAGGGTTGCGACATGTACACAGATTTCCGTGAAGTGCTGGCTCGCAAGGATGTGGATGCAGTAGAAATTCTCACGCCCGACCACTGGCACGCCGTAATGACCATC
>MHBM01000190.1 GCA_001804885.1 Lentisphaerae bacterium RIFOXYA12_FULL_48_11 | reverse complement strand
GCTTGAAATCAGGAATCTCACGGGTGTATCAGGAAAAAAATATGTAAGTGCTGCAGGTGGTGTTAAGGCTGGGATGAAGCAGTATATTGATAGGGATTACATATTCGATTACATACCGGGCTTTCTCCAGGGCGCCACGCATATCCTTACTGCCGGCAATGACAAATTTATTGAAGAGGACAAGCCGTGCCTGAGTTTTGAGGTAAACGTTCCGGTCACTGTTTATATTGTTTACGGTGACAAATTACGTGTTCTCCCGTGCTGGCTTAAGGAGTATGAAAATACCAGGTGGAAGATTACCAGGAAGGATTCAAATACAACTACGTTGAAAGGGATTTTCTCTCTGTTCAGCAAAGACTTTCCTGCGGGTAAAATCACTTTGAATGGAAATCTGTCCAAGGCAATGGCGGATGATCCTGAATTCAAAAAAATGAAAGGCGGGACTTTCTGCATGTATACGGTTGCAGTTATGCCTAAAGGCAGATTGTAATTGTTGAAGTTTAAGTAGAAATCGTGAAATGCCGGTATTGAAAGGAAAGAGGAATGAACAGGAGAGATTTTCTTAAGAGCGTGGGATTGGCTGCCATTGCGTTGCCGCGGTTCGGGTTTGCCGCATCGGATGCAATGATGGTTTTGATTGAGGCGGAGGGTTTCAAGAAGAGGGGCGGCTGGGTGTTGGATCAGCAGTTCATGGACCAGATGGGTTCGCCATTCCTGCTCGCGCATGGGCTCGGGAAGCCTGTTGAAGATGCCGTTGCAAATGTTGAGTTTCCTGAGACAGGCGAGTTCAAGGTATGGGTGCGTACACGCGACTGGGTGGGGCCGTGGAAAACGAGTGATACGCCGGCAACAAAACGTGCTGAAGGTACACCCGGTATATTCAAGCTGGTGGTCGACGGTAAACCGCTGGAGGCAGTATTTGGTAACGATGGTGCCGACTGGCACTGGCAGGATGGCGGAACCGTAAGCATAGACAAGAAGAATATCAGTGTTGCGTTGCATGACCTTACCGGTTTTGAGGGGCGTTGTGATGCTGTTCTTTTCGTAAAAGATAAAGGCATTATGCCTCCGAACGGGGAGAAGGAATTGGCGCAATTTCGTGCCCGGGTGCGTGGCCTTCCTGCAAAGCCGGAGGATGCTGGTGATTATGACCTTGTTGTTGCCGGTGGCGGTATTGCGGGAATAGGCGCTGCGGTGTCTGCCGCAAGGAATGGGTTGAAGGTGGCATTGATTCAGGATCGACCGGTGCTGGGGGGTAACAACAGCAGCGAGGTTCGCGTATGGCTTGGTGGTAATGCGAAAAATCCGCTTTATCCTAATGTTGGAAAAATCACTCAGGCTCTTGAGCCGGCAAAAAGAGCACACGACAGCACAACCAATACGGGAGACCTGTACGAAGATGACAAGCGCGAGGCATTTGTCAGGGCGGAAAAGAATATTTCCCTGTTTCTGAATCACCGCGTAAATGGTGTTGAAGCAGAAGGTGGTGTGATCAAGGCTGTTATTGCTGAAGATATCGAAGCGGGAACAAGGAAGCGTTTTTCTGGAAAGTTGTTTGCTGACTGTACGGGTGACGCATGTGTAGGCTATCTGGCTGGAGCAGATTACGAGGTGACGGAAAAGGGGCACATGGGGCAGAGCAATCTCTGGAATATAAAGGATACCGGCGCATCGGTATCGTTCCCTCGTTGTCCTTGGGCATATAACCTGAGTGAGAAGCCATTTCCCGGGCGCGATGGTCAGAAACTGGGTCATCAGCTCGGTACATGGTTCTGGGAAAGCGGCTGCTACAGGGATCCCATCAAGGACCGTGAACGTTCAAGGGATAACAATTTCAGGGCGATGTATGGCGCCTGGGATTGTCTTAAAAATATCGAAAAGATACTGCCGAATTATGACCTTGTGTGGGCGGCGTATGTTTCCGGACCGAGGGAGTCCCGTCGTCTACTCGGTGATGTGATCCTGAATAAGGACCATCTCATGAACAAGGAGGAGTTTGACGATCGTTGCGTTATTACCGGTTGGGAGATAGATCTTCATCTGCCCAACGAGAAATACAAGAATGGTTTTGAAGGTGACGAATTTATAACGAAGGCGACTTTTGAGAAGTATCCCAAGCCGTTCTATGTTCCGTACAGATGTTTCTATTCCAGGAACATATCAAACCTGTTTATGGCCGGTCGTGACATAAGTGTTACTCATGATGCGCTGGGTACGGTGCGTGTAATGAGAACCCTTGGGCTGGTGGGTGAGGTCGTCGGCATGGCGGCCACGTTATGCAGGAAACACAATGCCACCCCTCGAGATGTCTATAAGAAACACCTGGATGAGTTGAAGAAGCTCATGGGTAGTCCTTCTACGCCATAAGGTCAGAAAGATTTCTTATTAAGAGAGCGGTTGGTTTGGCAGGTTTACCTGTCCTTTTTACATTATGGATGATTATCCCATCATGGCCGCGTCCTCCTTGCTTTATCAACGACGCAGCACTATATTTTCTTAGATGACAAAAATGATTTGGGCAACACGCCCTTAAGAAGCTGTTGAAAAACTCAAAGGGCTGAGTGCACCCTCTGTATCAGGTAGTATGAAGCTATAGTCCCGGGAGAACTGAAATGAAATGGAAATTGTTTTATGCATTATTCTTGTTCATTTTTTCATCAAACTCTGTATTTGCATTTGAATTTGCAAAAGCCAAGGCAACAATAAAAGTTGTTGATGAAAACGGTCTCGCTGTGTCCAATGCCAGGATAATGGGTGGATTCTTTAACGTCAAAGTTGCTAGTGGGGGGGGTGAATTTTAAAGGAGTAACAGACACGAACGGTGAATGTTCAGTAACAGGCCAGACCCATGGAGAATTTAGTTATGGGATAGAAAAGGAAGGTTATTATTCGTCTGAGGGTCGGTATCGAGAATGGATGGCGAGGCGTGGCAAAATCGAATGGGGCAAATGGCAGCCTTGGAATCCTGTTGTTACACAAATGATCCGGAAAATTATCAATCCTATACCTATGTATGCCAGAATGATTGAAATGAAGATCCCTGAAGAGAATGTGAATGTTGGATTCGATTTGCTGACAGGTGACTGGATATCTCCTTATGGTTCAGGACAAAGGGGAGATTTATTTTTCAAGCTCTCCAGGCGTATAACAACTAAAGATGATTACGAAGGAGTGCTAGAACTAACTTTTACTAATTTGTATGATGGAATTGTGGCAAATGATATTAATTTCATGCAAAGCAGTTTTCGTCTCCCAAGATATGCATTAGAAAGTGGATATCAAAATAAGTGGTCTTATATGCAGGCAAAGAATCCACAACGAGGATATTATGGGGCTACAGGGCTTGGCGAAGACAAGAGTTATTTTTTTCGAGTACGTAGTACATTAGATGACAAAGGTCAGTTGAAAGAATCTCTTTATGGAAAAATTAATGGTGAAATACGAATACAAGGTATAACCCGATCTGATGGGGTAAAAGTAATCTTTAAGTATTATCTTAACCCAACCCCAAATGACCGCAATATGGAATTTGATCCTAAGCAAAATCTATTCAAGAACCTTAAGTCAACAGAAGAAATTAATGTTCCTTGATTCTCTATGAGAGCTTCATCACGAACAGTAGTTGCTGCCATTCTTCTTCTCTTTTCTCGTTTGGCTTGCCCTGGGTCATCCGTTGGTAAGGAGGAAATAGTTGTCTAACTGACTTGAATACGGGTGGTCCATACTGATAAAAGTAATCTGTTGTCAGTCCAATCGAGGAGACCTGTAATGAAATCACCTTCCGGTTGTTCCAGAAAAAGAAGTTCTTCTTATTTTTCAAATGTTTCGCGGCGTTATTTTCTGAAGTCTGCGGCTGCAGTTGCGGGTGCGCCTTTTTTCTTGCGATCGCCAGTTCTTGGGGCCGATGCCCCCGGTGACAGGATCACTGTTGGTTGTATCGGTGTTGGCCGGATGGGTATGGGTGATCTGGTTGATTTAATGGGGCGCATGGGCGTTCAGGTAGTGGCTGTATGCGATGTTGATTCGAACCGGCTCCAGAATGCCAAGGCTGCGGTTGAGAAACGCTATGCCGAGGACATCCGTTCAGGGCTTTATAAGGGTTGTGCCGCGTACTCTGATTTTCGCGAACTGATTGCAAGGAGTGATATTGACGTGGTGCAGATTGTTACCCCTGATCACTGGCATGCAATACCTGCTATCGAGGCGGCAAAGGCAGGCAAGGACATATTTCTCCAGAAGCCCATGACCTACACGATTGAGGAGGGGCGTGTTCTCAGTGACACGGTTCACCGTTATGGGCGCATACTGCAGGTTGGATCACAGCATCGGTCGAACAATCGTATACGACTTGGCTGCGAAATGGTGCTGAATGGACGTATTGGGAAATTACATACGGTAAAGGTTGGTTTACCGACGGATCCAGCTGGTCCTGTCCGGCCAGTTATGCCTGTTCCATCGGAATTGAATTATGATATGTGGCTTGGCCCGACACCGTGGAGTGAGTACACCGAGGAACGCGTGCACCCGCAAAAGGGATTGGACCGCCCGGGCTGGTTGAGGGTTTCCGATTACTGTCTGGGCATGATAACTGGCTGGGGCGCCCATTATAACGACATAGCGCAGTGGGGGATGGGAATGTCTCTCAGCGGTCCTGTGGAAATCGAGGGGAGGGGAGTTTTTCCGGAAACCGGCATATGGGATGTGCATGGTTCGTTTTCCATAGAGTATACATATGCTAATGGTGTCCGTCTGATATGTGCGGATTCCAAGATAAACAAACTGGGAATTCTTTTTGAGGGGAGTGAAGGATCGATTTTTGTGGATCCTGGCAGTATAGAGGCCAATCCGCAGTCGTTGCTGCTTGAACCCATAACGCCGGACGAACTTCATCTTTGCGAAAGCAAACACCACAAGCAGAATTTTCTGGATTCAGTCAAGTCCCGTAAGGAACCGATAGCGCCGGTGGAACAGGCGCACCGCTCATGCAGTACATGTATTCTCGGGTACATAGCCATGAGAACCGGTAGAAAGCTGAAGTGGGACCCTGTAAAGGAACGTTTCAAGAATGACGATGAAGCAAACAGTATGTTGTCACGACCGATGCGGGCGCCATGGAGAATTTAAAAGACGGAAGGAATATTGGAATGAATGAAGGTGCTGGAAGGCGTGATATATATGCAGTTTGCCGGATAAGGAACCATAAAAAGACTGATTCGGGGTCGGGTCTAAGCAGAAGATTTTTTGTGAAGCAGACTCTCATGGCTGGAATAGTTTTGGCGGGCATGGAGTCAGGCTGTTGTTCCGCCAAGAAGCAGCAGACTAGGAAACCGAACGTGGTTTTTCTATTTGCGGATCAGTGGAGAGCGTCTTCTACCGGTTATGCTGGTGATCCGAACGTAAAGACGCCGAACCTTGATCAGCTTGCAAAAGAGAGTGTGAATTTCGAGACTGCTGTTTCTGTCTGTCCGGTCTGCACTCCTTACCGTGCCGCGCTTCTCACGGGTCGTTATCCCACGACGACCGGTATGTTCATGAATGACATCTATCTGCCCGACAGTGAATTATGTATGGGTGAGATATATAAGAATGCCGGCTATGAGACTGCGTATATCGGCAAGTGGCACCTGGACGGGCATGGCCGAAGCTCGTACATACCACCGGAACGGCGTCAGGGTTTTGATTACTGGAAGGTTGCCGAGTGTGAACACAACTATTTGAAATCGCATTATTACGAGGGTAATTCGCCGGAAAAGAAATTCTGGGAAGGTTATGATGCATTTGCCCAGACCAATGACGCGCAACAATATATTCGCAATCACGCAAAGGGTGAAAAGCCGTTCCTGATGGTGGTTTCCTATGGCACGCCTCACTTCCCGCACCAGACGGCATTGCAGGAATACAAGGATATGTATCCGCCGGAGAAATTGAAGCTTGCTCCAAATATAGCAGAAGAAAAAAAGGAAGCGGTTTTGAAAGAATTACCGGGATATTACGGCCATTGTACGGCGCTGGATAAATGTATTGGCGAATTGGTGCAGACTCTACAGGAGCAGGGGCTTGTCGACAACACTATACTTGTTTTTACGTCTGACCATGGCGAGATGATGGGGGCACAGAATGTCAGGCCATGCCTGAAACAAGTGCCCTGGGATGAATCGATCAGGGTGCCATTTCTGCTGCGGTATCCGGCTGTTCTGGGAAAAGCCGGACGTGCAGTAAAAACGCCAATCAACACTCCTGATATTCTTCCAACCATGCTTGCTCTGTCAGGTATTGAGATCTCAAAGACGATAGAAGGGGAGGATTTGTCCGGATTGATAAAGGGAGATGCTAAGGGTGACCGGGCGGCTCTGATCATGAGCGTTTCTCCTTTTATTCCGGATCTCGATGAATACCGCGGGATTCGAACGAGCCGGTATACTTATGTCCGGAAGGTAGATGCTCCATGGCTGTTGTATGACAACGAGGTTGACCCTTATCAGATGAACAATCTTGTCGGGAAACCGGAGAAGGCTGAGTTACAGAAGAAACTTGATGAGCAGCTCAATGCGGAACTGAAAAAGATCGGTGATGAATTCAAGCCACGGCAGTACTATCTGGATAAATGGGGCTACAAGCTGGTCAAGGGCGGTCACATTTCATACGTGCCCGGAGCCGAAGTTCAGGGGCCGGGAATGAGGAAATAGAAAGAGAAATAATATCCAATATCGATTGCTGAGTTTTGAATGTCGAATATTGGTACTGTCTGGAATTAAGAGGGGAAAGATATGAGAAAGTTTAATCGGCGGGATTTTCTGAAGATTGCGGGGTTGGGGGTTGCAGGGACAGTGTTGTCGTCCTGCAAGTCGATGGAAACGGGTACGCCGGCAAAACCTAATTTTCTTGTCATACTTGTTGATGACATGGGTTTTTCGGATACGGGTTGTTATGGTGGAGATATACGTACTCCCAACATTGACAAGCTTGCTGGTAATGGACTGCGGTTTACACAGTTCTATAATACGGGAAGATGCTGGCCTTCACGCGCATGTATTCTGACGGGATACTATGCCCAACAGGTTCGTCGCGATGAGCTTCCTGGTATTGCTGGCGGCGGACATGGAGCTCGGCCGAAGTGGGCGCCATTGCTTCCGAAGCTTTTGAAGCCCCTGGGTTACAGAAGTTATCATTCAGGTAAGTGGCACGTGGACGGCAAACCGGTGGAGCAGGGATTCGATCTTTCATATCAATACGATGATTCGGATCGTCACTTCCTGCCCCAGAAGGCTCTTGATAAAATTGAGAAACCTCTCGGTTCTGAAAGCCCGGAAGGATATTACGCGACTACGGCGACAGCAGATCAGGCGATCAGGCAATTACGGGAACATGCCTCACAACACACAGGAACTCCTTTCTTCTCCTATGTTGCTTTTACAGAACCGCATTTCCCTGTCCAGGCGCTGCAGGAAGATATCAACCGCTACCGTGATGCTTATCTCAAGGGTTGGGACAAGGTCAGGGATGAACGCTGGGCACGCATGAAGGAGAAGGGGATAGTGAACTGTGGCCTCTCGAAGCTGGATTCCGATATTGTGCCAGGCTGGAACCTGAAGCCTGAGGACTTAAAGAAAGATATTGATTCAGGTGAAGCTGCTTTTGCGGTGTCATGGGATAGTTTGTCAGATGAGCAGAAACGATTCCATGCGACAAAGATGGCCATTCATGCCGCCATGGTCGACAGGATAGATCAGGAAATTGGCAGGTTGCTTGACCAGTTGAAGGCTATGAAAGTTTATGACAACACGGTTGTAATGTTCATGTCGGATAACGGGGCGAGTGCAGAGCAGATGAACAGGGGCGATAAGCATGATCCGTTATCGCCGTTGGGTTCTGCAAAGTCTTTTATCTGCCTTGGGCCAGGTTTTTCCTCGGCGGCAAATACGCCGTTGCGGCTTCACAAGTCATGGGTTCATGAGGGTGGTATTTCAACGCCTCTTGTGGTTCACTGGCCGGCAGGTATTAAAGCGAAGGGAGAATTGCGGCGTGACCTTGGACACTTGATTGATATTCCGCCAACGTTGCTGGAACTTGCCGGCGGTAAATGGCCTGAAAAGTGGGAAGACCAGGATGTGCCCAGAATTGCGGGTAGGAGTCTCGTTCCAGCTTTTCATAAAGACGGTGGGGCGGGGCATGACTGGCTATGGTGGTATCATTCTGACAACCGTGCCATACGTGCTGGTGACTGGAAGCTTGTGTCGAAGGGTAAGGATGGTCCGTGGGAACTCTACGATCTCAAGACGGACAGGTGTGAATCGGTGAACCTGGCGGACAAGCATCCGGACAAGGTGAGGGAGTTGTCTGAGAACTGGACAGGGAAAATGGAGGGGTTCAAAAAGCAGGCAATGTCGGATGGCATGTTCCAGCCGAATGCCGGAAAGAATAAGAAAACAGGAAAAGGGAGGAGTAAGTAATGAAAAAAAGTAGTATCTCGCGTCGTGAATTCATTGGTAGAGCTGCAGGTATTGGCGCTGCCGGGTTTGCAGTGCCGTATATCATCCCGGCCTCGGCGCTGGGCCTTGAAGCGGGGAAGCCTGCTGCAAATAGTCGTATCCAGCTTGGATTGATTGGCTGTAATGGAATGGGCGCTGGTAATCTCAAGAATTGCGCAAGTTTCCCTGATGTGGTGGTCACAGGCGCCTGTGATGTTTACAAGCAGAGGCGCGATGCAATTGTGGAAAAGCATAAAGATACATGCAAACCATATGCTGATTATCGTGAAATGCTCCAGCAGAAGGATATAGATGCCGTCATTATTGCCGCGCCACCGCAGTGGCATGCCCTTATTGCCATTGCAGCATGTGAGGCAGGAAAGGATCTTTATCTTCAGAAGCCGATGTCTCTGC
>MHBM01000189.1 GCA_001804885.1 Lentisphaerae bacterium RIFOXYA12_FULL_48_11 | reverse complement strand
TCATAAGAGACTCCAAAACCCATGGCAAAGGTACCGTGCAGAGCATTCTTGATATGAGCCGTGATGGTAAAATCGGTTCCCTTAAAGTTACGGCGGCTATGTATTACCGCATTAATGGCGGTTCAACACAATTGAAGGGGGTTCAGCCGGATATTGTTATATCGTCGCCGTTCGACAAGATGGAGTTTGGTGAAGAATATCTTGCCAATCCGCTGCCCTGGGCTGTTACAAACGAAGTATCTTATCTGACTGTTGATACACGGCTGAAAACAATTATTCCGGCGCTGAGGGAAAAGTCTGAGAATCGCCGGAGTTCGGACCCTAAATTTGTTTCATACCTCAAGCTTTTGGACAGCATTGCGGCCATAAACAAGATGAAAGAGGTGCCGTTAAATGTTGAGAAACGCAAAGATCTCGTGCGGGCAGAAAAAGAGCTTGCCAATCTTCAGAAACAGCTCGTTCCTGATGATGAGGATGATGAGGGCGAGAAAAATGACAAGAGTTCTAAAACAAACGCGCCGCCAGATCTGATTCTTAGCGAAAGCCTGAAAATCCTCCTTGATTACGCTACGCTGCAAAAGGATGTTCCGTCTATCGTTTCGCAGCCGGTCATGCCTCCAAGGAAGACTTTGACTGAAATGCTGGATGAATGGCTGAAAGGTGTTTTATGAAAATAGAGTTCTGGAAGATGCATGGCGCGTCCAATGATTTTATACTCGTGGATGACAGGAAAAAGAAGTTTCCATCTAACGACAAGAAATGGATAGCTGAAATAGCATCCCGCAGGACCGGGGTGGGGTGTGAAGGTGTTATTCTGATACAGCCTTCGGTGAAGGCCGATTTCCGAATGCGTTTCTTCAATCCTGACGGAGGCGAAGTGGAGATGTGTGGTAACGGCGCACGTTGTGTGGCAAAACTAGCCTATGACTTGAAGGCAGCGCCAGCCATGATGACAATCGACACTGTTGCCGGAATCCTGCGTGCCCGTATGTCCGGTGACAAGGTTTGCCTGTGGTTGACAAAGCCCCGGGACTGGCGGATGAATAAATCCCTGAAGGTTGCGGGACAGACACTAAGGTATGGGTTTGTTAATACCGGCGTACCTCATTTTGTGGCTGAGACAACAACTCTCGAGAAATGTGATGTTCAGCTACTGGGATCCGGTGTCCGCTATCATCGTGACTTTGCCCCGGCAGGTACAAATGCCAATTTTATCAAGGTGACGGGCTGGCGCTCGATAAAGGTGCGGACATATGAGCGTGGAGTTGAATCGGAAACACTGGCATGCGGGACTGGCATTACCGCGAGCGCTCTTGTCGCGGCAAGAATAGGTAAAGTCAAGCCGCCGGTAAAGGTGACAGCAGCCAGTGGCGATGTGCTTGTTGTTGACTTCAAGATGTCCGCAGACGGAGCTGATGATGTCACTCTGCTCGGTCCGGCCATTCATGTTTTCCATGGCGTTCTTGAATACTGATCCATTCTTGATTTGTGTTCGTTATGAAGATAGCTACATTCAACGCCAATTCGGTAAGATCCCGGCTCGAAATTATTATTGCCTGGCTCAAGACAAATGAGCCGGATGTGTTATGTATTCAGGAAACCAAGGTTGTTGATAAGGATTTCCCGTCGCCGGCATTTGTCGACGCAGGTTATAATGTGATATTCTGCGGTGAGAAATCATACAACGGTGTTGCGTTGATCTCGCGGCAAAAGCCCTCGGAAATCAGGTTTGGCTTTGATGACGGTAAGCAGGCCGATGAAACCAGGCTTATGTGTGCAAAGGTTGGTTCTGTTTATGTCATCAATACCTATGTGCCGCAGGGGAGGGAAATAGACCATCCAATGTACCAGTACAAGCTGGAATGGTTTGCCCGGTTGAAAGATTATTTTAACAGGCATTTCACGGGTAAAACAAAAATGCTCTGGGTCGGTGACCTTAATGTGGCTCCTGATGCCATTGATATTCACAACGCGCAGGAACAGGCGAATCACGTTTGTTTTCATGTTGACGTTCGAAAAGCTTTTGCCGATACAATGGCATGGGGGCTTGTTGATGTCTTCCGGAAATACCATCCTGAGCCTGGGCAGTATACTTTCTTTGATTACCGTACAATTAACGCTGTGAAGAGGAATATGGGTTGGCGTATCGACCATATTATTGCGACGCCTGTCCTTGCCGCCAAGTCCAGGAATTCATATATTGATGTAAGACCGCGTCTTATGGAAAAACCTTCGGACCATACTTTTCTTGTAGCGGAATTTGATTAGTTGATAAAAATTCAAAAGGAGTGGGATCATGAAAAACAGCTATTCCAGAAGAGAATTCATTAATCGACTTGGTCTGTCTGGTGTCGCTGCTGGTTTTGGCGCAGGTAATCTTTTGGCCGACCAGTATAAGCCCGGCAAGGAAGAATTGGAGTCAGGCAAAATTGTTAAGGATGATAAAGGCAAGAGTGCTGTTCTGCGATCTGGTAAGATTTTTCAGCCGGAACGGGAACTCCAGATGAAGTGCGATGTGGATGTCCTTGTCATCGGTGGTGGAGCCGCTGGAGTTGCCGCAGCAATATCAGCACGGAAACTTGGCGTGAATGTGGCGCTCGTGGAGAGGTACGGATGTTTTGGAGGGCTATTTACGGGCGGATTAGTGCTTTGTCTCATCGGCACTTACAGGAAGATAGATGGCAAGTCGGTGCAGATAGCCAGTGGGGTCAATGGGGAGTTGATAAACAGGCTTGCTGCTCTTGGCGACTGCGGCATAACGCAAAACTGGAAGGAAGGGAAGGATCCCAATGCAGATCCTGAGGCGGCCAAGTATGTGTTAAACGAAATGGTCAGAGAATCTGGTGCCAAGGTTTTCATGCACAGTTGGGGTGTTGATGCAATAATGGATGGTGACAAGGTGCGGGGCGCTGTTTTCGAGAGCAAATCGGGACGTCAGGCCATACTTGCAAAAGTGGTTGTGGATGCCAGCGGTGATGGCGATATGTTCGCTGCTGCCGGGGCAGAATACGCCAAGTATTCCAGGTATATTGGCCTTGTTCACCGGATTGGTGGACTACCTGCCGACAAGAAGGTCAATACTCCGATCAAGGGTGTGAAATGGCTGAATATGCGGGGGGATGCTACCGAGGATGGTCTGGACGTGGAAACACTGACCCGTCTTGAAATGGATTACAGGAAGAAAATATGGGACAGCGTTGAGAAATTTAGGAAAACACCTGGCAATGAGAATGCGTTCCTTCTGGATGTTGCTTCCCAGCTTGGCGTCAGGACAACAAGGCTGCTTAAAGGCGTAACCTATATGGCATACGATACGGCAATCAAGCCTGACGTTTTTAAAGATGTAATAGGGGTTGCCAGTGGCGGGAATGCAAATCCGGTTTATATACCTTATGGCGCGCTGGTCCCGAAGAACGTGGACAACGTTATTGCGTCCGGCAGATGTATTTCCATGGACCTCAAGGTTGCAGAGACCTGTCGGTTGGTGCCTGGTTGTTTCACCACAGGTATGGCAGCCGGAACGGCAGCCGCTTTGGCGGTAAAGGACAACTGTGTGCCGCGTGATGTAAACATTGATAAATTACAGAAAACCCTGAAGGAAAACGGAGCTTATCTGGGGTGATGTTTCAGGTGTGATGGCGTGTCGCGAATCATGTAAATAGTAAAAAGACAGGTTGCCGTGCGTTGTTATGATGTCCGTCGTTGATGTCGCTTTTATTCCAGCCTTTGACGTTCCTGTCCTATATTTCGAGCTCTCGCTTGTTTATTGTATGAGGCAGTAAATTCTGGAGGTGTATTATGTCAGATAAAATTTCCCGCCGCGAATTTGTCCAGGGGTCATTAGTGACAACTGCAGGTGGTGCCATTGCCGTAGGTGTAGGAGCAGGCCAGGCGTTGGCCCAGGAGAACAAGTCGGCCACAGCCAAGGTGTTGCCTGGATCGAAAAATACACTGCCGAAAGGTAAGATAGGAAATCTTGAGATGAGCCGACTGCTGCTGGGTGGTAACCTTTTAATTGGCGGGACACATACACATGGAATGAATTTTATAAATTCCCTGGTAAAGGGCTATAACACGCTGGAAAAGAAGCTGGAAACAATGGCAATTGCAGAGGCGCACGGCATTGACACTGTAGGTATTCACACCCATCCCGGCATTATAGATATGCTGAAGAAGTACAGGAACGAATGGGGTGGTAAAATCAAGATCATGGCCAGCCCTGTTGCTAAGATTGAGCCTGACCTCAAAGCCTACTTTGATGAAGCCAAGCAGATCGTTGACGATGGAGTTAATGCAATCTTCATATGGGGCGCACGTGCCGAACAGATGTTGAGCAAGGGGCGGATGGCTGACCTGATGAAGATGGTTGATTTCGTAAAAGAGCTTGGAGTTCCTTCCGGCGTTGGTGCTCATGATCTGAATGTAATCAAGGAGTGCGAGAAGAATAAATGCAACGCAGATTACTATATAAAAACCTTGCATCATCATAAATATCCAACGGCCCCGCGACCGGAGCAGATCAAAGGCCCATACAGCGAGGTTTCTCCAAGTTACTGGTGCAGTTGCCCTGATGAAACCGTTGAGTACATGAAAACCGTCGAGAAGCCATGGATTGCATTTAAGACAATGGCGTGTGGCGGAATAACCGCGAAAGATGCTTTCCCTTATGTTCTTAACGGTGGTGCCGACTTTGTTTGGGCCGGTATGTTCGACTTTGATATTCCAGATGATGCCCGACTGATAAAGGAAGCCGTCGCGTCGGTCAACAGGGTTCGTCCCTGGCGGGGCTGAAAATTATGGTTCAAAGTGTTGTCAGGATAATTCTCCTTGTTCTTCTAAGATTTGTTCATTCTCGTAGAGCTTAGGGTTGTGCTGATCTCTTGCCAGGGCTGGAACTCAAAAAATGAATGCTTGGTCTACAGTCCATAAAGCAAGAACGCACATGCATTTATAAACCAAGTTTCTACAAAAGCCCTTGTTGCTTCAGAATGGTTTCGACTATGGCAAGAGCGTCTTTACCCATGACGTTATCGCCCTTAGTGGTACAGGCGAAGGCATATGTTTCTCCGTTATATTCCGAATAGCCAACAAACCATCCCAGATTGTATCTCCCTGTATCATCAGTGCGTGACCCAGTTTTTCCGTAAAGAACTCCGCGATCCGTTGTTTTAATAGTCATGATTTTCTTAAGCACTGATCGAGATTCCTTGGTAAAGGGAAGTTTGTCCTTTATGAGTTTGCATATTAGGTTGGCCTGTTCCATAGGCGTGATCAAGAGAACTTTTCTTCCCGTTGCAGGGAGCCAGAAAACGTCGATTCCCGCGGACATATTCCGGTCTCCATAGTCGATCTTATCCAGCCACGATTGCATTTTCATGGGACCAATCTTCCTTGCGAGATTTTGGAATGCCGGTACGCAAGATGCGCTGAAAGCTTCCTTTAAAGTGAGGTTCTTGTTCCATTCAAGAATGCTCCTTTTTTCTCCGTCCCATTCGTAAAACATTTCATCGTCAGAGGTGATGACGCCATTCTCAAGGCCGATTAGGGTGTTCCATATTTTGAACGTTGAGCAAGGGGCCAGTTTCTCTGTAGAAGCATTCGGAGTATAATCGCTGATTGTTTCTGATGAACACTCAATGATGACGAAAGCTCCATTGCGGCCAGCGAACGCGTTACTGACAACGTTTTCAGGAATGTGAAAGAGTTGGCCCTCAGCCAAGGGGACTGTCGCTACAGTTGTGGCGATAGCAATTATGTGCGTTATATTCAATTATCTTGCCTAAAAAGTGTCTACTTCTTCCGTTGGCGTAGGAAGACCACGAGGTTCAGTACGAATCCAACGAGTTCGGACACAATTACTGCTATGCCAATAGTCAGTCGGAATAATGAAATCGGTATGTTACTGGTCAGATTCCTTATCCCAGTGACGCCCAGTATGAGACACATAAATGCCAGCATCAAGTACGCATACTTGGACAGTCCGTGCTGTTTCTGCTCATCCATTGTCTCATTTCCCTTGTGCCACAAATTACCGCTGACTTTGTCACCATCCTTTGGGTAAATCTAGTCCGGAGGTTGGTTGGATTTCTTGCTTGGACGATCTCAATGCCTTTGGTAACGCCGGTAGAATCATGATCTGGATATGCTTACCAGAGAACAGGTAGAGCCGATTCCCTTCTCGCCAGGGAGTAATCGGTCCATCCGACGTCATATTCCAACTGGCATATCCCCTGGGATCGCGGCGAACCTTTATGAAGTCTGTCGTGTATCCATACGTCACCTTTGGCACGTCTGCTTCCTCTGGACTTTCGCCCCAGACAATGAGGTATTCTTGTTTTCCAGACTTATTATCCCCTAAATAACCCACAAAATATGGGCGATAGATGCCTTTCTGTCCTCCATCCCCGTCGTTCTGGTGGATTACCGGGTTATTCGGGAAATAGTTCCATTTCCTGCCGTTTATTGACGAGGCAAATCCAAGTTGCACAGTCTGATCAACCGATGTGCCACGCAGGAAAGCTATCCATTGCCCGTTCGCCAGTCGCTGGATGGTATGGTACGACGACTGGCTGTTCATCCATTTTTCTTTTGTGGTGGGCAGTACGGGTACTATATCCCACACGCTTTTCTTCCCGACCTTCGGATCTTTCAGAACGGTCCATTTATGCGAGGCCAAATCCAGGCATGTGGCCAACCCTGTCATTTGGTGGCCGTATCCCTGGCCGCCTGCAGCTTTCCAGGCATCGTGGTAGTGGTTGTAATAGTGAAAGTACATGAGCCAGAGCTTCTCATCCTCGTTCCAGATAACGCATGGACTCGAGTAATGGGAAGGATCGCTGACCGGCGGTTTCAATATTGGATAATGCGGGTTTGGCAGCACGATGCTGTCTTTACGATTTGTGACCAGCTTTGCGAGCTTCCTGTACGGTCCTTCGATGTTCTCTGCGATCGCACAGCCGATGCCGGAACAAGGATCATGATGCGCATAGTACAGGTAATACCTATTGTCCGGGTTTCTGCCGCGGTCATTCTTCACTACCGAGGGGTAGCCCACGGAGTCGTTGTCGCTCAGATCAAATGTATTGTGCTCCCATGGCTCTGTTCGCCAGAGGATCTGAATTGACTGAGTCACGGAGAGTGGCACACTTGAAGTGAGATCGGATAGGTCCACGCAGCGGAGGTTATTGTTAAGCAATCTGGTGGGATCTTGACCTCTCACATCCTTGCAGCACGCGGTTCCCATCCCCCAGAATAGGCCAACAATTATTATCATTCTCATGGGCTATTATCGTTCCTGTACAACGGTCATCTTCAGGCGATTGAGAATCGCCTGCAAGAACTTGGATGCTGTTTTATTTGTGAATGAAAACGGAAAATTCTCTTGGGCTCAAGATGGGAATGTTGTGAAACTTCTTGAGCACTAGTAAATCCTTGTCACCAGTGACTATACAATCTGCTTTCCCTGTTATGGCCAATCCAAGTACGTGTAAGTCGTCAGGATCTCTGCAGAGTTTACTACTCAGGTGCTCTGGAATAAGAACTTCAGCATTTTCGCGCAACAAGTTCATGATTTTATCGACAACTTGGGGCGCAATCTTGATTTTCTTTCTTAGATTGGAACTGATCTCAAGAATAAGGTCTTCACTCAGGAGGATGTCGTGACTATCAAGACAGAACTCAATAATTGTATCGCAAAGTCCACGGGCAGCAAATGCAGCAATCACAACATTGGCGTCGAGAACGATTCTCATGAGATAGCCTTGAATACGTCCTCGTCAGTTACAAACCCCTGTGCTTCAGCAAAAGGGAGAACCTTCTTTCGGAGCGATCTGAACCTTTCGATAGCGACATAACGCCTGATGGATTCCCTGACCAGGTCGCTAACGGGTTTGTTTTTCTCCCGGCTCACCGTTTTCAATTCTGAACGCAGGTCATTTGGCAATCTGATAGTTAATGTAGTCATGATGTAAGACAATGTAGCACAGTGCGGATTTTCAGTCAACTCTTCATTCTGAGCATCCAACGAGACTGTCGGAAAACTCCGACAAACCTAAAAACTATCAAATTCAGACCATCAAAACACAAGCATTGTATCGAGATCGTCAATCCTATGCCATTCTCGAAACCCGTTATTTCATCAATTTCTAATACTTTAGTTTTTCGACAGTCCCAACGGTCATTTTAACGCGTTCGAGAAACCGCCGGGTTTCGAGAATCGCGTTCAAAAACTTGTTGGGGCATTATCTTAATCGGTTTTCGATCCATTCAGGATTGCGTCGACAATCTAATACTGCATAGATTCGAACGCTTCTGGCTTCGATGCGGTAGTAAATGGCAAAGGGAAATCTCTTAGATAGTGAACGATAATAACCAAAGTGCTTTGGATGAATGCCAAAGAATAGTTGCAGGGAATCAATGTCCGAATAGAGTGAATCGAGAAAGTAATCGCCCAGATCCTCGTCTTGAGCTTCGTAAAATCTGTAGCCATCAACAAGGTCTTGCTCTGCCTCGTCAAGAAGCTGAACTCTCATCTGACATGTTTCCGAATTCTTTGTTTTGCGTCAGTCCAGTCACTAAACTTTGCTGATCCATCACGAATTCGTTTTTCCCTGGCATGCAAAACATCAGCGTGCCATGAAGGAGAGGGAATTGTTTCAGCTTTATGCAGCAAATCATTCCAGATTTCTTCCAAAGCGCGTAACTTGTCTGGTACCGTCATTCTGTTAAGCTGCAATGCGATGGCCATAGATATTCTCCAATTATTGATCTACTATATATTAAATCAGATATTCTTGCAATTCTGTTTTCTTGTGCCCCAACGTATGTCTTCACCGGACGGCG
>MHBM01000188.1 GCA_001804885.1 Lentisphaerae bacterium RIFOXYA12_FULL_48_11 | reverse complement strand
CCAATAAGATGTTTGAAGCGATGAAGCCCAAAGGTCCACCGCCAGATCAACAGACAAGCAATCTTGATGAAACCGACTCCAGCAAAGAACTAAAAACCCTCTTGGACGCCTTGGATGAAAGCGATGACAAGAAGACCACGGAAGATCTATTCGCACAGTATCTTCAAAACCTGGTCCAGAAATACAACGTGAATAACTCTTATAACAATGATGGCACATATAATACGAATGGCGCAACAAACAGCCAAGTGTTAGACATCCAGGCCTAATTAATCGGCCCATACATAACACGACAAGGAAACAGAATTTATAGAAAGGAATTTCGAAATGAGTATTTCTCCTATTTCTACAACCTCAAGCAATTCAACCGAGGAATCATCACCCTCCGACAGCGCAATAAAGCAGCTCGAAAAAGCGTTAAAAGCCATCACCAAGAAAATTCAGGACGAACAGAACAGCAAGGATAGTGCAGCAGTTAAGCAGAAGAAGCTGGAAGCATTACAAACCGAGATGGAAATGATTCAAATGCAAATCGCCATGGAACAAGCGAAAAAGGCGAAACAGTCGAAGCAAAACAACCAGACCAATCAAGCAGGCGAGACGTTTGCATCACAACTGCAACAGGCCAGCGAATTTGATGGTGGTGTTGATATCCAGGCGTAATGGATTAAGGGCACAAGGATACTTTTACCCTGTAGCCACCTTATTCTATCTATCACCGCGACGATTTTTTGCATAATTGCAAAACGCTCTTTCTCATAACCATCAAGGTTGTTTGAACACACATCTATCAATGGCCAATAATAGGATCTATTTCTGATTATGCTGAATCAGAAAAAAGATATAAACAAATGCGCAACACTTTTCCTGTAACCTATTACATGTCAGGCGTGACTATAATAACGATTACCCATCATCCAAATGGGAGGAGTTATATGTCTTTTGATATATCAGAAACAGGAAAGCAACCCATTGCCCGACCAGCACGGCGCACCTATACTGGGATTTTCAAAGCACAAGTTGTGGCAGATGCCATAACAAACAAACGTAACATAAAAGAACTGGCCGCTTATTACGGTGTTCATCCCAATCAGATCAAGAACTGGAAATCTACTCTTCTCAAGCGCATGGAAGAACTTTTCGAAGATAAACGCCGTTTGCGCCATAACAAATCAACTAAGTCCTCGAAACAGCAATCTTGCATGGAAGAAGCATCAGAAAGCACGAAGTCTAAGTCGTCATCACCCTGAGCATAAGGACAACGAGACCAGCACAGTGATCCAAGACACCGCCAGGGTGGTGACGCAATTATTTATAAACAACTTGGCATTTTGCTCACTCGTAGTCGAACCCCTAGATTGTTGAGAAAACTGCTGCGTTCCTATAATTAATCTGCCGATTGCATCTATTCTTGTGTTACAGTGGCACTCCCGACATTACCACTTGAGTCTACAACCCAAACCGTGTTGACGCCGGTATTTGTAGTACTCTGATAGAGAGCAGTCTCTCCTCCATCATAGATTACGCCGAGGGAATTAGTACTCACCGACCACGTATAGTTCGTGTAGTTGCCGTCTCCACCTGCGGCAGTGAACTGAACAACACTAGCTTTACTGGCATTCAGGTATACTGTCGCAGGAGAGATTGCCAGCACAGAATTTTCAGAAGAAGTAGACGAGTCGCCCATTTCACATCCGGAGAGTAATACGCCCAACACACAACTCATGACAATAACAAAGCATATCCATATTTTCCCCATGGTTAATCTCCCTTCGGCCGAGGCATTGGAGGTCGATACTCATCCTGTGTCAACTTTCCATCTCCATTCTTGTCCAACTTCTTAAGCGCAACCGACGCATTTGCAATCTCGTCTGCATCAATCGCCCCATCACTATTCGCATCCAGCGCAGCCTCAATCGGTGGCAATGGACGCTTACCCCCTCCAGGAGGCGGCCCAGGCGTCCGATCCCCACCGTCCTGAGCAAAGGCATTAAACATCCATGCTGTAATTCCCAATACTATGACGATAGCCAGTTTTTTCATAATAACACCCTCACCGCTTACTTTGGTTCATGAGGCATACAAGGACCATTAGGCCGTTTATCCGGTTTTTCATTATGTCCTCGAAAATCTTGCATTCGTGGCCCCATACGATCAGGAGGACAGCCTTCCCGCAGCTTCTGGAGAATATCCTCTCCAAGCACCTGTTTCGCTTTTAACATGCCCACAATATCCAGTTTGAAAAGTTCACCACGTGCCTGATTCATTGTTTCCACAGCCTGCATTACATCCTTTTCATTCACATTCTTGGCTTCTAGGAGATGTCGCAACTTAAGATCCGCCTTCTCCGAGGCAGCACGCAAATCAATACGTTTTGACTGTTGCTCAAACTCAAATTCCGCAAGAGCCTGTATCTGCTGATCATTGGCACCTGCTTTCTTTACACGTTCGATATCCATCATGATCGACGGATGTCCAAGAGGGCCACCATGCATATCCCCAGAGCCCTTTGGTGGTACGCCAGGTCCCATATCCTGCGGGCCCCTGGGTTCTGCACACACCACTACACAACTTACTACAAATAACATCAAAATATATCCCGTCAGTATCCTACTTGATTTCATCTTCATGTCCTTTCTTATCGCGTTATCCATCTCTTTGGTTAGTTCAGGAACCACCTGCGCCGTAAAAGCACACCTTTCCTGAATTTTCGCTCCTTACCCATATACTTACCTAATCGGATAGAAACGGTTATTGGTTACACAAGAAAGAAGGGGCGTTACTTTTGCATCGCAACGCCTCTCACATACAAGAGAAGAACAATTATACTATGGTCTGACTGTCGGCATACCACTTCCATGAAAACCTTCAGGATAATGCCCTTTCTCCTTATCATCATTCATTAGTGGTCTCGCCCCGTCCGGCGGAGGAGGGAAAGGAGGTCCAGGTCTTAAATCCTCGGCATCCATTGTATCTAAAATCTTTTGCTGTGATTCATGAAGAAGGGGCCTTATTTCAACAAGCAAGCGTGTCATTCGCGCACGCATCTCGTCCCCTCGCTTGTGATGTTCTGCCTCTATCTCATTAACAACCGCCGCAACCTTTTCTCGTACAGCCATCACCTGGTTACCTGCGAGATTGAGCTGCCTGACAAGCCGGTCCATGACCATCTCCTCAAACCGTTCCGGCCCTTTTTTCATCAATTGGTGCATACGTTCTCGATCGTAATATTGTCCCAGAAAGAATCCGGCACTGATACCGGATACAAATACAACCAGTAAGGCGATATAGATTTTCTTATTCATAGTTACAATTCTCCGGATTTAATGATCCATGTAGAAACTGCTCCACCCTTGTACATATCCCAAGCCAATCGATCCTGTGATGGCATCGTAACAAAACTGGCAATCGCTATTATGGCAGCGGCTATGGCTGTGACCCATCCTGCCCTTAACGCCACAATCTCCATGGCCGGCAAACAGACGGCTTCAACGGAATATTGTTCCTGTCGAACAATATTCATGACCGAGTGATACCACTCTTCGCCTGGCAAAGACGTCGGTTGATGGAGATATGATTCACGCAGGATCTTATCAACATGTTCTTTTTCGATCTTTTTGTTAATATTCATATCATCACCCATTTTTAACCATGTTCTCCACAATAACACGCAGCTTTTTGCGTGCTCTGTGCGCTCTCACTTTTGCCCCCACCACTGACCATCCAAAGGTTACTGCAACCTCCTTGAGCGAAACATCCTCAAAGTAAACACTTTCTATCAGCGCTTTATCTTCAGCATTAAGATGACCGAGCGCCAAGTGAACAATATCTACAGCCTCTTTCTTCTTGCATTCCCGTTCAAGCGTATCCTGCGCCATCTCGGACACTACGTAATCCACCCACTGACGGTGTCTATCAGACATTCCGTCAACAGTAATCCTGTTATGACGTTCATTGTCCCGCCAGTAATCACAACATCGTCGCCGGACAATCCGGGACAACCAATTCTCGAAAGGTTGCCTCGCTTCATATGTCCTAAGAGAACGAAAAGCACTCACGAAGACATCCTGGGCAACAACATCAACATCTTCAACCGGCACCTTATGTCCAACCATTACAAACACCTTCGGGCTGTATTTCCGAAGCAACAGTTCAAACGCATCAACATTCCCGCCCAAGATCTTCTTTATAGCTGCTAAATCCTCATCCATGCTCGATATAATATTCAATTCCAAGGCTTTCCTTAATCAGCCATTTTTCGACAATATTCCTTAGTACACGTATAGTCAACGTTCCCCTCGAGTAGGTTACAGCATTGCTAAATAAAAGATGTTAAAATGGAGTCATTCTCACGTGTAATAACACCAACAGGAGACTCACCCCCACCAGGGGCATAACACCAGCATTGAAGTTAAAGAAGTAGAAATCCAGACAATCACCACCGGTTCTCAAGAAACCATTGATCTAAATCCAGATCATGCTTCAATAAATACTTGTGATTATCGTTCCCCTGGACTTTGAAATAATCTGCTTTCGCTTGGTGCTGGTCTTTACCTGCCTGCAACCACTGATCAAGTATTTCTTCCACTACAATCTGACTCGACTCGCAAAGGAAACTTGTTGGTTTCTCATCTGCTTTAAAACCAGAACGACATTGCACTTGTATAGGTACGAGCATCATTGATGGAGAGTATTATATATCATTGGGATGATTCTTAACGAGAAGAATAGTCACGCAACGGAGCCCTGTAACCAGTTTACTTTATCTAACAAGGGTCACTTTAATCTGGCACATAAACAACTTCCCCGGTTTGGAGACGATAAGCTGTACCTAAACGTGTCCCTTCCCCGGTCAAAGGTGCATTCGTAGGCCGAAAATGGGGCGCTTTCTTGATACTCTGCAACAATTCTTCCAAGGCCGGTGTTGAGCCCGCGTCGTTAGAAGAGTGAGACATTGGGGCCGAATTTTGTAGATAACCAAATAGTGCCAGTAACAAGGCGACCGAGAATGCAATCCATACATCGAAGAGATTCAATAATCCGGCACTTGGATCGTCTTCGCATACGGCATCCCATCGACGCGGTTTATGGATCATGACTTGTCTCCTTTTTCGTCTACCAATCGTTGACAGATGAACTCCAGATCACATAAATCTCTCGCATACCAGGTTCGGCGTACCAGACCAATTCCATATGCCACAGATCCGATCAGTACACCGATTACGGTGGTGGTGAAAGCCACCACAAGGTTCTTTGCCATCATCTGCGTATCTCCAGAAGCCAATCCGTTGAGAGCCGGACCGAGAGGAATCAAGGTCCCCATCAGACCGAGCATGGGACCCACACGCGTCAGAAGGGAAAGACGAGCCATTGAATCGGTGATGCTGTGTTCCAGTTCAGCAATAGCATGAGTAAGAATATCCTTTCGGTTTGTAGCGGGGCCGGTCCGTTCATGGAACGCAGCTAATATTCCTGACTTGCCGGTGCCGATCATCTCCCATAAATACTTCTGGCCCTTATCCTGCTTGGCGGCTGCCAGGCATTGACCCAATAGTGCCCGTGTATAAGATCTCGCCAGGCATTCCCTGATAAAACCTCCGGCAAGCATGATCGTCCATCCCAGGAACAGCAGCAGCACAACGATCACAGGGATCAGAATGATATTGCAGATTGTAAACAGAAGCTCGATAAGGACACTCATTAAACTGACCCCTTTCGGCGCACAAACCCAAAGATCAGTAATGCCAGGAAAACGCTGCCAGCCACAAGCCAAAGTGCGGCACATTTACGATCCGGCGGCGTAACTGGCTCCAGTTTCTTTCCGGACACCTGTTTCATTGATGCTTCCGGCGGCACAACGGTTTTTGTTGTTACCTGAGGATTTTGCGTATTCCGTTCCGCAGTTTCATTCTTGCCTGGTGCTGCTACCGGCGCAGGAGACATTTTTTCAGCAGGAGTACTGCCTGCTGTGTTTTGCTTAGCCTTGTATTCCGCCAAAAGCGCCTGCGCCTTCGGGTCATCGGGAACATTGAGAACCGACTGGATAAAATCCTGAAATGGAACATTACCACCACCACGAAGTCCGTTACTCTTCCCGTACCGGATTACCGATTCTGCATGGGCCGTAGCAATTTCGCGGATCGTTACTTCATCCGGTTTCCAATAGCCCTTACGAATTGTTTCCAAAAGAATTTGAGTCATCCCCTGAAATGCATATGGATTTTCCTTATCGAACCATTCCCTGACATGGAGGTTTTTACTGTCATGCAGGTATATATTGACAACTTCCTGCCAGTTTTCCTGAGATATACTGTTCTCGCGCATGATTTTCCAACCCAGCATGTTTGAAACGTGTACCGATACCTGGTCTGCGCCTGCATAACCTTCCTTCATCATTCCTTCGATCCATTTGCGATTGAAAAGCCGAACGCGAAACTCCTGATTCAAGGCATCTTCCGCTGTCAGCATCCGTGCTTTATCAAGATCCCGGACGTCCGAGAAAATGAAATCGGGTTCCTTCCCGGTCAAGTGCTTAACTGCAAGTGAAAGGCTTCCACCCAGCCACCAAGTATATTTGTCCGCCAACGGACTCCTGACGGGGTCCGCCCAGGTTTTGATCACAACCTCTGTCCCTTGAATTGACTCCTCATACGCCTCTGGAGTCGACTCACCCCACATCCCTTCCGTATAGACGTTATTCACCTGTGCCAGGTACATTTTAATGAGTTGTTCTCGTGTATCCCAGTGTCCTGACCGTTGGACCAGGTAGTAGTAGTTGAAATCCCCGTACTGCCCCGGCGGATATCCAAAGATACGGGCGCGGGCTAAGGTCGCAGCTTTTTCTTTGGAAACTTTACGTTGGAGCAGGCGTTTTTCAATTTCCTGCGAGTTAGAACGTACACCATTGTCTGGTTCATCGAGTTCCGACACCTTTCGAATTGCCTTGTCAATCAACACCATACGACTCGGGAGATTGTCCCTATAGTAACTAAGCGACGAGATGAATACATCAATTCGTGGCCGCTTAAGGACATCCCGTGGGATCACCTTCACATCAGGCACTGTATTTTTCTCATCCCACACTGGTTCTACTCCGATCAGATAAAAGATTTGAGATTCCATGACACCATAGTCAGCAAAAGTGGCAAAAGAACTGAGATCAAACGCCACCTTTTGTGGATAATGACCATGTTTCGCAAGATGATCCTGAAGCATCTGATCTGTCAGTAATTTGCCGAGTTCCCATGATGGTTGGCTGGGGACCTCCTCCGGGTTCAGAACGTATAGATTTCGACCTGTAGGGACTGCGCCAGCATTCCGGGTAGGATCATTCCCAGGTCCTGGAGGAATAAATCTGCCATTTAGAGCCCCGAGAATATTGTCAAGTTCCTGTCCCGTTTTCTGAAAGCGGGCATTCAGGTCTACCGCCAGACGTAATTTCTTTTCAAGTTCTACCGGCAATACCCCATTTGTGACTTTTCCTCCTATTGCAAGGACAGCATTTATAGATGAAAACTGTTTGCAGACTACGAGGCGAAGAACCTCCTCCGCCTTCTTACGAAGATACGTGTACTTGTCTCCGCAGGATTTGTTGTCCTCAGGCGACACTGCGATGACCTCCCCCAGATTGTCCAGAAACTTCCTGTGCAGACAAGTGACGAGATAAGGAATAAGCGTATCCTGACCAGGTGGTTCACCCAACACATGCAAGCTCACAGGTGTGATTTCATTTTGAATTTGATGAAGGTAGACACCCACTCGGTTAATTTCCTCGTCGTTCAAAAGCCGCCCCCCCGACAAAACAAACTGCAAGTCTTTGTTCAACTTCGAGCCCAGCACTTGATCTGTAATCAATCTGCGGAATTTTTCCTTGAGCGCCCCTTTTTCAACAGTATCCCACTTCTCCAAATCACCCTGCAGATTCAACAGGTCATCCGAAATCCCCGCCGTCACAAGCGGCGGGGTAAGATGACTAATTGTAACTGCATAGGCACGCCGTTTAACAGGTAATGACTCCCCGAGATTATTGATAATCCATGGATTTATGTTCGGTAACGATCCCAGGACAATATCACTCCAATCCTTGTCACAAAGTCCAACAGTCTTGCCTGGCAGACACAACTCTGATCCGTGTGTACCGAAATGAATCACAGCGTCGGCATGAAACCCCTGCTCAATCCAGAAATAGGTTGCCAGATAATTGTGCGGCGGCGGAATGCGACGGTCGTGAACCAACGATTGGTCATGGGCTTCCCCTCGAAGCGGCTGCGGCAACAAAATGATGTTACCTAGTTCGATCCTCGGGATGACAATGTTTTGTTGTTTCTGATCGTCTTCCCATGTCATAAATTTTCCTGGAGCAGCACCCCATTTGGCTTCAAGATCTTTAATCGCAGCACCGGGAACCCGGGCATTCAACCAACTTATGTAGTTGGTTGTTGAAACCAAGACTGGTCTACCCTGCCGTACAAGGCGATCAAGTTCCTCCGGCGCCCAGACACCAACCTGCCGGCCACGGTCCATCATCCAGCGTATAAGTTCATTTTCATCGGTCGGACAGGGAGAAATGTTGTAACCCTCTGCCTTCATTCTCTGCAGGAGTTTTACAAGGCTGCGCGGACTGTTCAGAAACATTCCCGTGGCAGTACCCCTCATAAGTTCGTTTTTTCCCAACTCGCGGTCATAGTAGATTATAACCACACGCTTATCCGCGTTCGTTTTTTGTGTCAGACGCAACCATGCCGTTGCACGTCTCGCAAGGTGGTCGATCCGTTCATCAATGGGAGTAAAAGCCTCCATATTACCGCCACCAAGACGGGTTCCGGCGCCAGTCTGCGGTTCGATGGCTCCCAAATTCTCCTGTGAAGCAACTTGAAACATGTAATCACTGGGATCCATTCCCTCAGTGCTGGAG
>MHBM01000187.1 GCA_001804885.1 Lentisphaerae bacterium RIFOXYA12_FULL_48_11 | reverse complement strand
TAGCGTACGGTGTAGTACAACACAAGTGCGGCGATGGCCACGTGAGAACTGGGAAACGCGGCGCCTTCAATCTCAAGATGCCTGTAAATCCATGCCATTACCGCCGTGAACGGGAGCGAAGCGCTTTCCTGTGCGCCGCCCGGTCCAAAGCTGATCGCGCCTCTGACAGGCAGGAGGATATACGTAAGGAGACAGACATACATTGTTGCGCAGAGCGAGAACATGTAATCAAGGAATGCCGTCTTCTCCCGGCGGAGGTAAAGAAAGACTGCCAGTCCCGGGAACAGCAGATAATACGACGCATAGGCGAAGTGCATGTATTCTGAAACCCAGCTCTGAGGAAACACCTGGGCAAAAACAATCGCAGGTTGAAATCCAAAGATAGTTTCTTCGATACGGATGAATAACGGATCGAGGAAGCCCGGAAACACAATATGATTGATACTTTCGGTTTGTGCATACATGGGGAGGAAGAAACCCAGTGGTGACAGGTTTCTGATCAGTCTCGGGACGAGTGAGGCACGATCCCCGACGACTAGTGCGAGCAGAAGAACGACGGCGATCACGATGATGTTCAGAAGTATCAGCAGATGCCATTGGGGAATCCGCGAGTGAAAAAGGAGAATAATGGCCAGGACCACGCCATTGTAGGCGAATGTGCAATGGTCAATGCCATTGAGCGACCGGATATTCATAGCCAGTTTTGATCCTTGTACCAGAGGTAGGTTTCCTCGATGCCTCGCTTCAGGGTGTACTGAGGGGTAAAGTCAAGTTCCCTGCAGATCTTGGCTGACGAGCATGTCCATGACGGTTGCAGGAAATCGTTGAGTCTGTTACGGTCGAAAAACGCCGGCTTTCCTGTCCATCGTGCTGCACATCCGATAATGGTGCTTGCTGCCTTGGCCAGTATGGGTGGGATTGGGATGCGCACTGGCGACTTGTGCATGGATTGTCCGACGGCGGCTGCGACTTCCCTCCACGTGTGAGGTTGTCCGTCTTCCACGAGGTACTCGTTTCCTACAGCCTTCTCGCTGTCCAGGCAGGCAAGAACCGCACGCGCCAGATCTTTTGCGAAGATCAGTGAAGCCCAGCGTTCTTCCCGGCCGATCGCCAGAGCGAACCCCTTGTTCACGCAGGCAAAAAGTCCAAGGAAAGTCCTGTCGAATGGCCCGTACACGGCTGGCGGAATGAGTATGACTATAGGGAGTCTGTCCATGTGGGCTTCAGCAATACGATGCCCTGCCAGTTTGCTGTTGCCATAGTTGCTGACCGGATGTCTATCCTGTCCTTCTTTCGTTGGCCCGCCCGCAACTGAGGGCCCCAAAGCGGTCAGACTGCTGATGTGTACAATCCTTCGTACTGCCGGGTTCTTCGCCAGGCACGCACGATACAGGTTGCTGCATCCGTCCGCGTTGACACGCATGAACTCCTCAAGAGACAAAGCTCTGATTACTCCTGCACAGTGCACGATACCATCCACTCCCTCCACGGCTGTTTCCAGGGACGCAGGAGATGTGATATCCCCAAACACGAGTTCAGGCGACCAGTCCTTGATATAGTCCAGCCGGCTGGTCTGGCGAACCAGACACCGGGGTTGGATGCCATTTCGTGCGAGGGCCTGGACCACGTGTCCCCCAACGAATCCGGATGCGCCCGTTACGAGAACCTTTTTCATAGACCGATCTCATAGAGTCTGTATCGTTTGTAAATCCTTAACCCGAGATTTCGCAGTGAATTGTTCATGGCCGTGTTGTCTTCGAGGATCCACGACATCTCGCCACGGTGCATGCCTTTCGCGGTTGAGCGTGTCCAGGTTTCGTAATAGAAGCTGCTGTCAATTCCCTTATGGCGAAACTTCTTGAGTATGCCCGTCGTTACGACACGGATCATGTCGATCTTGCGCTTGTACCACAGCAGTTTCAGGATGCCGAAAGGGAACAGCCTCCCGTTCATCTTGATCAGTACCTGGTTGAAGTCGGGTAGTGCCAGCGAAAAACCCGCCACTTCGCCGCCCACCGTTGCAATAAGGAAAAGGTCGGGATCGGCCGCCCCTTTGAACTGGGAGACAAGGTAGTCGAATTCTTTCCGTGTCATGGCGACTGATCCCCAATTCTCCTCCCATGCCTGCGTGTACACTTTGTAAACCTCGTTGATTTCCTCGTTGAACTTGCGCGGGTCGATCGGTCGCACTTGAAATTTGTATCGTCGCTGGCACAGCTGAATGCCTCGGATGATTTTCTCGGGTATCTGCTGTTTCCAGGAGTCTCCGTAATAGGCATAGAGATCCATTTTCTTCCGAAAGCCGTACGACTCGACAAGTTCCGGGTAGTAGGGTGGATTGAACGGCATCATGATTGCAGGCGGTAAGTCAAAACCCTCGATCAGCAGACCAATATCATCGTTGATCGACATATTCTCTGGCCCAAGCACGGAGGTCATGCCGCGTGACCTGAGGAAATCAGACGCAGCGCCAAAAAGTGCGGTCGCGACCTTGTGGTCATTCTCGCACTCGAAGAGCCCGAAAAAGCCGACCTTCTCGCCATGCAGTTCGACGTGCCTGTGGTTAACAATGGCGGCGATTCTTCCGCAAAGCCTGCCCGCCGTGTCTGAGGCTAGTAGAAACTTCACTTCAGCATGTTCGAAAAAGGGGTTCTTGCTCCTGTCGAGGAATGCGCGGTACTCTGAGATCAGCGGCGGAACCCAGTTGGGATCGTTGTGGTAGATTTTCCATGGGAGACGAATGAAGCGTTCCATGTCTCTGTCTGTAATAACCTCGCTGACAATCATGGGCAACTCCTCTAATCTAAAAGACTCAGCATCTTGCCGACTTTCTCAAACTTCTCGAGCGCGATATCAATCTGGCCAAAAGTGTGGGTTGCCATGAGGCTGACTCGTAGCAGCGCGTGTTCTGGTTCTACTGCTGGTGCGACGACGGGGTTGACGAACACGCCTTCGTCCTGGAGGAAACGGCATGCCTTGAAGCATGCGAAATTATCTCCGATATGAACCGGGAGAATAGGGGTAGCCGAATTTGCCAGCGAGAACCCCATCTTTCTGAGTCCATTGGCCATGCGGCTGGTGTTATCCATGAGGGCACGGATTCTTTCGGGTTCTGCTTGAATGATCTCCAGTGCGGCCATTACTGTCGCCACATTCGAAGGAGGCATGCTCGCACTGAAGATCAGCGCGCGGGAATTGTGCTTCAGGTACTTTATCGTTGCAGCATCAGCTGCCACGAAGCCGCCAAGTGAAGCCAGCGACTTGCTGAAAGTTCCCATGATGAAGTCCACTCTGTCGGTCAGCCCGAAGTGCGATGCCGTGCCGCTTCCATGTTCCCCGAGCACGCCAATCCCGTGGGCATCGTCAACCATGACAAGCGCGTCGTGTTTGGCCGCGAGGTTCACAATTTCGGGCAGGTTCGCCAGATCGCCGTCCATGCTGAATACACCGTCCACAACGATCATCTTGCCTGCCGATTCTGGACAACTCGCCAAGGCCTGTGCCAGGCTGGTCATGTCGTTGTGTTTGAATCGAACTAGTGTTCCATCGCTTAATCGCGCACCGTCCACGATGCTGGCGTGATCCAGCTTGTCAAGAATGACGCAGTCGTCGTGACCCACGAGACATGAAATCAAGCCCTGATTGACCTGGAATCCGGTGGAATAGAGCAGGGCCTCTTCTTTTTTCACAAACTTAGCCAAATTCTCTTCGCAGGCCAGGTGAATGTCGAGCGTTCCATTCAGGAATCGCGAGCCGGCACACCCTGTTCCATATTTCCTGATCGCTGCAATGGCGGCTTCCTTTACTTTTGGATGATCAGTTAGTCCCATGTAACTGTTGGAGCCGAACATGAGGACCTGCTTGCCGTCGAGTGTGACTTCCGTGCCCTGTGCGGACGAGATGGGTCTGAAGTAAGGGTACAGTCCCGCTGCCATGACACGGTCTGTACGTTTGTAAGCCAGAACCTTCTGGCGTATTTTATTACTCACGATTTCCTTATGGGCGGATTTCTCGTGCATATATTTCTTCTCTTGTGTCACTCTAATATATGAAAGCCCGGCCGAAGGTATGTGGCTGGGATTTTCATATACCGTCCTCGGCCCTGTTACCGAGTCGGCTCTCAGCATTCCCTTTATCCTTTGATTTTGGTGCCGCCATGTTCGAATCCAGATACCACTTGGTGACATCACTACCGATTCCGAACCGGGCAAGGTGACGCAAATCCACCTCCATCACGTCTGGCGTGCTGTATTCCAGTATGCGGTATTTCGGGTCGGTCCAGATATGAAGTCTCTTCCACAGTATCTTGATGTCCGTTGGAAGGGTGAGGCGAACCCGATGGATCAGATTGATACCAGCCAGCTCCGCTGCCTCGGTCACCATGTCGACGCAGTTGTTGGCCCTGACGCCGATCTGGCCGTACTTCCACTGTATCACGTGTGTATAAATCTGTTGATGTCGTTGCCTGGTGATCGGCATTCGCCAGACAAACGTCGGGGTACGGTTGCCATTACCGATCTCGATTTCTCCGTCGGACATCGTCTCCCATAAATAAGAGATAGGATTGGGATCCCCATCCTTAAATTTCTGGTTGATGCCGTCACCGTAAGTTGGTTTCTCCCGCCCGAAATTTCCGTTAAGTCCACATTCCAGGCGATTCGTGGGACTTTCCAGGATGAGCCAACTGTGTCCCCATGGTTGTCGCGCATGTGATATAAGAAACGATCGCGTATTCCGGTAGTCCCAATTACCGGACTTGGTCAGGATGTAGAGGTAATATCCATTATCACCTACCGGCGTCAGGGTGGCGGGATCCAGTTCGGCGTCGTGGTCAAAGCGGCACACAAGCGATACAGGCTGGGCACTCCAGCCATCTGGTTGCATTGGAGCAAAGAGCCTGGGTATGCCGGCGCAGCCGCAGGTTCCAACAGCTATAATCGCCAACAGTCCGGTGAGAGTTCTTTTTGACAGTTGCATGAAGATTCCTGATAAACGTTCTTATCGCGGCCTGCCTGCGATCCCCTCCATGAGCGTTTCGCTGTTGTGCATGATGTTCTCGAAAAAAGATTGGACGAGAAACTGTCTGTCCACCAGTTTACCCCGTTTGAAACACGAGGCCGCCCGCTGCGTGGCGAACTCAATGAGAGAGATCTGCAACCTGGGTGTGGGCCGGAAACGGTAACATCCCCCGCAGCCCTGTCCTGGATCGCAATGGGTTTCCCATAAGCATTGCGGCTGAAACTGCTTTTCAGTGAAGTACGGCCGTACAATCTCTTTCAGTTCCTCCATGGTGTAGGGGGCTTTCTCACCCCATCGGCCGGCTTTGGCCGACGTCCGAAAATGTATGTAGCGGACAATCCGCTTATGGCGATGGGCAAGTTCCAGGAGTTCGGGAATGACATCTTCGTTCAGGCCGCGGACGATGATGGCTGAGATTTCCACTCGACCCGGAAAATGCTGGTCGAGTGTTTCCAACGCCTTCATCTTCCATCGCAGGCAATCTTCGTTGTTGATTTGCTGGTAAACATCATCCCGGCTGGAACCGCCGTCAAGGGATACTCCGAGAATGAACCGTTCATTGAGATCAGCGATGGCTTTAACGAAGGCGGAATCGGTATAACGTTTCCCGTTGGACAGAATGGTGACTTCGTGCTTGTACCGCCTGGCTGTACTGATAAAACCAAGGAAATCCGGATGCAACGTCGGTTCACCGCCAAGGAACTTGAACTGGACATAGCTGGGCAGGCGCCGGCAGACTTCCTCGAAATAGGACAAATCCATATCGGCTAAAGCGCGAATGGGGTTGTAGCAGTAGGTGCAACTCATGTTGCATTTGTACGTCAGGTCCACGCCCAGGGATACAAAGGGGTTCTCCTCAACCGGGTATTCCATACGGCACGGAACATGCGGCATGTGCACGATCTCTTTCCGGCCCGTGACAAAATTAATGGCTGTTCCTTCAATGCTGTGTTTCTTCACGGTCTCGCAAGAATTCATGCCCGATCTCCATAGATGAGAAATATCATTCAGATCATGGCAGTCCTGATCCGATTACTTTATGTTGGTATCTGCCATAAAGTATGCGCCACAGGCCGGATTTCTTCCATGGGGTGAAACCCTACCTTTAGAATATGCCGGGCAGAAGACGTTTCGTCGACTTGCAGTACTCGATATAGTCCTGGCCAAGAGCCTCCACCAGTGAAGATTCCTCCACCTTGATGCGGTAGAGAAGCGCCGCAACAAACGGAATAATGATAACGATAAAGCTGAACCAGCTGCCAAAAGAAAGCCCCATGCCGAGAAACAACAGAAGGAGGCCACTGTATGATGGATGCCGGACAAGACGATAAAGGCCCGTTTGGACGAGCCTGTGATCCTGATGAACAGCTACACGCGTGTTGAAGAATCGGCCGAGTGTGAGAATCGCTGTCCAGCGGATAACAAGGCCGCCCACAAGAAGAAACAGACTGGTGCCAAGCAACCACGGCTCTGCTATCCGGATCCTGGCGATGGAAATATTCTGGACTGCGGTTCCTGCTGCGATGCCGGCTCCGATGACACACAAGAGGAGTGTTCTGGACCCCCGGTCATGGGATAATGTATTACAGCGATTCCGACGAGTGAATATAATTAGAGCGACTTCTGAGAAAACCCAGACAATGTTAACGAGCTGCACCATCCTTGCGAGATTCATTGGTGTGTCCTCCTGTCGGGAGTGGGGTAGTCCTGGCCGATCCGCCAGAGACCGCCCGCCTCACTGGCGAGAGGTCTTCCGTTTTCGGGCCCTGGGCTTCGGTTGTCTCGCAACAGGAGGATAAGGTCGGAACTGACGGCCGGATGCTCGTAAAAGTAAAAGTGACTGCCACGGCCGGAACCGGCCACGCTTGCATCGATGAACTGGATGTCCGGCAGATGCTTTAAAAGTTCTGCCCGCCTTGGAGTTTTGTCTCCCACATGGGACTGGCCCAGTCGGTCCTTGCTGCCGAAGAAGAAGTTAGCCAGGCGAAGACGCATATCTGTGGGTGAAACATACAGCACCATCTGCTCCGGTACGCGCATAAGACGCTCCGCGCTTACCCGCTGTGTGCTCACCTCCAGATCTATATCCGCCGCGGCCAGCACGAAGCAGCCAAGTTTCAGTACCTTCCGGGTATTGCCACCCGAGGCGCGAAACTCAATGTTCAGTTCCCGAATCGCGGAGAGGGCAATGTCGGTCCCCCGGCTATGGGCGATAATGTGAACTTTCTCGATACCCTGGCACGCCGCCAGGAGACGCAGGAACTGCTTGAGGTGGTAGACCGTGAACTCGCTCGACTCGCGGTCGTAATCGTAACCCGACAGAGAATCTCCGCTGCCGCTGGACGGCCAGGTATAAACCACCGGCACACCACAACGTCCCATGAAGTGCCAGAGTCCCGCCATCACATACATGGGACTTGAGAAGTCACTACCTGTGCCGTGGATAAAAACATAGACCTCTTTCTTTGGGGTGAGGGCGAGGCGCTCTGATATCAGGGCCTTTATCCGGGTTTCAGCAGAGAGCCGGGTGTCCACGCTTTCCTGAGACTCAACCCATTGGCCATCATGTTCGACCTCTCTAGTCGGTACCGGAGGGAGCCTGGCCACCTCACGTGTTTTGACCATACTCATTGGCATGCGCATTTTTCGTTCAGCGGACCGGCTGATTGTTACGAGCTCGCTCCATGCAATATCCTTGCCAATGCGCACGGTAGTAATCCCGAAGGCGAGTGACAGCGACCGTCGAAGTCCATACTCGGGACCGTTTGCGGGGTTACTATCAGTCATACGATCAGTCGCATAGAATACATCGACAGTATTTGTGCGGAAAACCGGTGGCACTGCTGCAAATGGATTGTCAGAAGTGTGACTATAGAGGTTTGGCGTGGGCATAAGCGATGGTGTGGCGCAACCTGATCCCATGCATATCACCAGAAGTTGTATCACGCAGAAAGTTTCAATGATCCGCCGCGGATCAGATTGTGATCCCGGCGGAAACAGCCTATTGCCTTTATTACCGTATTCCGGCTTCGGGGAACAAATGCTCACCACTATTCTGCTCCTTATTCAAGGTGGCAAAAACACTGCTCGCTCCGTAAACCCGTTCTTAAATCGATACGTGTATAGCTTGCCATTCTCTTGTTATAAATCAGAATTCCATACGTAACGCTGCACCAAGCATCAGGGTATCCGTGTCGATGTCCTCTGCCGTATCTCTCAGGTTGGCAGTTTCTAGAAACCGGTAATTGACGTTTAAGTCCAGGTAGAGTTGTGGAATGATCTCCAGGTCCAGGCCAGCCCGTAGGGAGTAGAACGGGTCATCTGCGAAATCGCCATCAGCGTAGAGGATGCCAACACCCGCGGCAGCATATATTGTTGATCCAATGACCAGATAAGCTTGTGGGGCGTAAGCCGTGTCATCAATACCTTGATAGCGCTCAGGGAACACTTCAAGATCTACCTCAAGTTTTAACAGGTCTGCGGCTTTGTACTGATAAGTCGCAAGCCACGAAAACCCGTTCTCGTCGATGTCCTCCGCATCAATATCATCCAGCATTCTCCAGTAGTTGGCCCCGACACCAAGTCGATGAACCGATTCAGCGTTCACGCCCTGTACCCAGACAAATAATCCGATAATCCCGACCGCTAACAACCATCTTTTCTTCATGCTGACTTTCCTTTCCTGGTTAATAATTGAATATATGCTACGCGATGATGTGAACCTTGACTATGGGGTATAACCCTACTGTGGTAATTGAATCTCAAAGGGTGGGGGGCTTAACGTCAGCGAGGGGTGGGGCAACTTTAGTCTTGGCCACATCATGTTTTTTTTGTTTTGGGTTTGTCGGGTTGTTCACGGAATGAATGTCCTCTCGATGAGCCGGCCATACATGCCGTTCTTCAACACCGGCTGGGCGTCAACATCTG
>MHBM01000186.1:7815-8792 GCA_001804885.1 Lentisphaerae bacterium RIFOXYA12_FULL_48_11 | reverse complement strand
TGTGAAGCTCCTGATTATAGGATTTCTGCGTTCGCTTTCCTCTTCAACCCGCGATATGAAAAATGATTTTTACCAGAAAATGGCGTGGTTGCTTGTTGTTGCAAGTGTCCCTGGCGCAGTGATCGGCAAACTGTTGGAGGAGAAAGCTGAAACTGTTTTCAGGAGTCCTGTGTTAATTGCTGTTGCCCTTGCCGGGTTTGGCCTGATTCTCCTGATTGCTGACCGTGCTGGCAGGAAGCAGAAGTCATTGAACGAAATACGAATGGTTGACGCTGTTGTTATAGGGCTCAGTCAGGCTTTGGCAATTATACCGGGTGTATCACGGAGCGGCAGTACGATCGCTGCGGGACTGGGGATGGGATTCAAGAGAGAAGATGCGGCGCGTTTCAGTTTCCTTATGTCTATTCCTATAATTCTGGGAGCCGGGTTAGCTCATGCCGGACACCTCTCTCATGATATAGGGTGGGGAGCTTTGTTCGTTGGTTTCCTGGCCTCGGCTTTTTTTGGCTTTATTTCGATCCGTTATCTGTTGCGATATGTAACGCGGAAAAGTTTTGATATTTTTGTCTGGTACCGGTTTGCTTTGGCGGCGGTGATTGTCACCTTGCTTTTCGCGCGTTAAACCGAGTATTGCTGCAACGGGAAGAATCGCGCGGACGGAGCCGCACTCCTACAGAAGACGGAAAAGAATCGTCCGAACGAAATCGGATGTTCAGTTACAGGATCTTCAGCTTGGGCAGGTCTTGAATGTCGACCGATCCGATTATTTTCTTCTGATGGTCCACTACGGGCAGGTCATCTATGTTGTTATCTTCGAATATTTTCAGCACGTCCACAGCCAGTTCTTCTCCGGTTACTGTAATTGGGTCTCTTGTCATGACTTTTTCTATGGGCAGATTCAGAAGGTTTGTCTGGGTCGGGATATGTCTTCTAAGGTCTCCGTCAGTGAAGATTCCAAGCAGGCGGTCATGACTGTC
>MHBM01000186.1:0-7778 GCA_001804885.1 Lentisphaerae bacterium RIFOXYA12_FULL_48_11 | reverse complement strand
GCCACGAGTGCATCTTTGACTTTGGCACCTTTTCTTATAACGGCTATCCGTTTGCCGGTTCGCATGATATCTGCAACACGCAGGAGCAGGGCGCGGCCGATAGCCCCACCGGGATGTAATTTCGCATAATCTTCTTTTTTAAAGCCACGTGCTTCGAGCAGAACCATTGCAAGAGCGTCGCCGACTGCGAGAGTGACAGTTGTACTGACCGTGGGTGCCATATTGAATGGGCATGCTTCGCGCTCAACCGTGACCGGGATTACTACGTCGCTGCATTTGGCGAGGGAGCTTTTTCTGTTGCCTGTAAGCGTGATGATCTTTATATCCATTCTTTTGACCGACGGGAGCAGCATTACAAGTTCATCGGATTCCCCTGAGTAACTTAATGCCAGAAGGATGTCACCCTTGTTCAAAATACCCAGGTCTCCGTGCATTGCCTGTGCGGGGTTTAATACTACGCTGGTAGATCCCGTACTGGCCAGAGTCGCCGACAGTTTCTGGGCGATGTGAAGGTTCTTGCCAATACCGGTCACAACTATTTTCTTTCCGCCAGCCAGGCAATCAAGAATAAGCTGAACAGCCTGAGAAAAATCTTTTCCAAGACTTGAACCCACTTTCTTAAGTCCTTGAAGCTCAATGTTTATTATTTGCTGTGCACGTTTAACAAAGTTCAAAGTCCGCCTCCAAGATATACTGCCTTCGTCCTCGTTTCCGTTGAAATCAACCACCATTTATCTTTCTTGTCAATATATTCAATGGGGAAGGCATTGGTTTCCTTTTTTCTTTGAGCGATGGCTCAAAAGGATTGACAAATTCATTACTGGTGAACAAAATAAAGATTTATTCATCAAGAGGTTGAAAGAAGGTTATGTCTGTAGAACTTGCGTACGTATTAATAAATCCATATACGATATCTAAATCGAGAACGGGTGGTGTTATTGCCCGTTTTATAGGTCGCACAGATTTGAATCTTGTTGCGGCCCGGATGTTTGGTCCAAGCAAGGCGTTGGTTGACGAGTATGCTTCTTTGGTTAAGAGTACCGACGCTGGTCCTTCGGATGCATCCAACCTCATTTCCGATTATATTACAAAATCATATAGCCCGAGCCCGGCGACGGGTAAGCCGCGTCGTGTTATGCTTCTACTTTTCGAGGGCGAAGATGCTGTCAATAAGATTTGGAATGTCACTGGAAGTGCAACGCTGAAGCGGGGCAGTGGCGAAACTGTCAGGGATACTTATGGTGACTATATAGCAGATGACCGAGGGCAGGTGCAGTATTTTGAACCGGCAGTGCTTGTGGCTCCAACCAAGACAAGGGCCGCAGCTTCCCTCAACCTCTGGGCAAAGTATTCCGAGAGCGATGGAGGAATAGTTGAGGCTGCAAATGATGTTCCTGCCGGCGGAATAGTTGAAAAGACCCTGGTCATGCTCAAGCCCGATAATTTCCGTTTTCCCAGTATCAGACCCGGCAATATCATAGACCTGCTTTCATCGTCAGGTTTGAGGATAGTCGGTGTGAAGAAGTTCAATATGACGGTTGCCCAGGCGGAACAATTCTATGGACCGGTCCGTGATGCGTTAAGGAATAAATTCAGAAATATTGGAGCCGAAAGAGCAACTTCCGTTCTGGAAAAGGAATTTGGGTTTGAAATGCCTGCGGGCGCTGTCGACTCTCTGTGTAACGATCTTGCTCCGGTGTTTGCGACGTCCCAGTTTGAGAGTATTGTGAAATTCATGACCGGATTCAAACCGTCCGAATGCCTGCCGGAGGAAAAAGCTGTCAAAGGGGCGGAGAGCTCTCTGGCCCTGGTTTATGAGGGTGTCAATGCGGTGGAGAAGATACGCTCAATTCTTGGACCGACAGATCCTAATAAGGCGAAGCCAGGCTCCGTTCGACGCGAGTTTGGAAGTAACATCATGGTGAACGCGGCACATGCTTCAGATTCTGTTGAGAATGCGGTCCGTGAGATGAAGATTATCAGAGTTGAAGAGGATACGATAGGGAAACAAGTCAAGAAGTTCTACGGGATGTAATGACAGATTATGCAGGTTGCATGAGAGAGGGTTAGGGTTCGGATGGGATCTGTAAACGGGATAATCAATGAAAAGGTAGCCTCAATTACGCCGTCAGTTACTCTTGGTATTGACAACAAGGCCAAGGAGATGATGGCAAAGGGCGCTAAGATATATAGCTTTGCAGCGGGTGAGCCTGATTTTGATACTCCGGATCATATTAAAAAAGCTGCAATCGTAGCGCTTCAGGAAGGACAGACGAAATATACTCCTGTGGCTGGCTTGTTGTCCCTGCGTAAAGCAATTGCTTTGAAGCTCGAAAAAGAGAATGGCCTGAACTATACGCCTGACCAGGTTGTTGTGAGTAACGGGGCCAAGCATACACTCTTCAATATTTTTATGGCGATTTGCCGTCCCGGTGATGAGATTATCATACCCGCGCCCTACTGGTTGAGCTATCCCGAAATGGTTAATGTTGCCGGGGGGAAGTCAGTTTTTGTCCATTGCCATGAAGACAACGATTTTAAAATGACTCCGGAGGAATTCGAGCAGGTTATTACTCCGAGGACAAAGGCCGTAGTTATTAACAGTCCGTCGAATCCCATAGGAGTTGTTTATTCAGGGGTCGAGCTGAAAGCACTGGCTGAAGTAGCTGTTCGCCATGGGATCTACATTATTTCTGACGAGATATATGAGAAAATGATTTACGATGATACGGTTCATGTCAGCGTTGGAAGTATTTCAAAAGAGATCTTCGAAAAAACTATTACTGTAAATGGTTTCAGCAAGGCGTACGCGATGACAGGGTGGCGGCTTGGTTATTTTGCCGGCCCGCAGGCGGTGATCAAGGCGGTGAATGCATTCCAGAGCCATAGTACTTCCGGTCCGAATACATTTGCGCAGTTTGGCGGCATTGAAGCGTTGAGTGGGGTGCAGGATTGTGTGGTAAGCATGGTAAATGCATTTTCGGAACGGCGTTCTTATATATATCAGCGGCTTGTATCCATCGATGGTATTACCTGTGTCAAGCCACGAGGCGCTTTTTATGTTTTGCCCAATGTCTCGAAATTCGGATTGGATTCAGTCCGTTTCGCGGGCCGGCTGTTGGAAAGCGAGGGAGTGGCGGTCGTTCCTGGAATAGCTTTTGGTACGGACCGGAACATAAGGTTATCATATGCGTGCAGCATGGATAATATCCGCGAAGGACTGGACAGGCTGGAAAAGTTTGTCAAGTCGCTATGACAGGGGTGAAGGGTGGTGGGCGAGGCGGGATTTGAACCCGCAAGCCTTGCGGCACAAGATCCTAAGTCTTGCGTGTCTGCCAATTTCACCACTCGCCCGTTGAAGGAAAACACAAAACACTAAATCCGAAATCCTTGACAATTTCAAACTCCAAATATCGAAATAGACAAAGTACTTCCCGTGTTTGATGTTTTTGAGTTTTCATTGAATCGTCCAGCCTTCGCCCCTGTTTGCCCCTTGCTACGGCGGACATTTTTTGCAGAGCAAAAAATGGTAGAAGCGCGGGGACTCGAACCCCGGACCCGCTGATTAAGAGTCAGCTGCTCTACCAACTGAGCTACGCTTCCACTTTCAGAAAATTTTTATGACCACAGCCTGATGACGATCGGCGTGCCAGGCGAAGTTCATTGCGACACGCCTTGGCATCCCGCGGAAGCGGGATGGAGCGAGCGAAGGGATTTGAACCCTCGACAGCCACCTTGGCAAGGTGGAGCTCTACCACTGAGCTACGCTCGCTTGAATAAAACACGTGGTAATGTACTGATATTATCTTGAACGTCAACATTTCTTTGAGAAAAACCACTGTCAATCTGACAATTTCTTGACATTTTGTTTCTTGTCCTCCATGGCTTCCTTTCTTATTATAGTAACAAATAAATTGAGTGTTGAAGGAAGTTCTGGTTAGACAATGAATGTGATGAAAAAAAGAAGTTATTTAACAGGAATGCTTGTCTTGGCAGTTTCGCTGGTTTGCATGTGGAATGTTTCAGCACAGCCAGGTGTATCCGGTGATTTGAACGCTGACCTCTCTAAGTTAAGGGAGGATATAGCAAAAGCCGGCAAGGATGCGGACAGGGCGGATGCGGCGTTGCGTAAATATGAACACGATGTGGTGTATACCAGCCCGCAAGCGGTCAAGTTATATGAGGATATTAAAAAGCTTGAGAAGCAAATGGTGACAAAGAGGAAGGCCCTTCAGGAGATGTTGAACAGTACGCCTGAGTTTCACGAGAAGAATAAGGCCTATCTGGTTGCCTACGGAAAGCTGGATTCTTTGCGGAGAGAGGAACAGATTTTGCTTAAGAAAATCAGGGATGGCGGGGTGAAGGAGCCTGGAAAGGATAAATAGTTTTTTTGCTATGCTTTCGACGGGTTATCAGTTATTGTTAAAAACCAAGTTTAGATGGCAAATTAATGAGTAACTCAATCAAGATGTGGCGCATGATTGTTGCGGTACTTGCATTGGTGCCGTTTACTGCATTTGGACAGTTTTTTTCTGATATTTACGAGCCGGATAATTCCAACGATGTTGCCAAGGTTATTCTTGTAGGGTCCAATCAGACTCACACAATTCACGTGGCAGGGGATGTCGACTGCGTGAAGTTTACCGCTCAAGCAACGCACCGTTATAGAATTGAAACCACCGCTCCTGGCGGTGCGATAAGTACTTTTGATACTGTCATCTATCTTTATGGTTCCGACAAGCAGACCATATTGGCGATGAACGATGATGGGGGGACATATCATTTTTCCAAGATTGAATATACAGCGCTGAGCACAGGAACTCTGTATGTTAAAATCAAGGAATTTTTCGGAGCTGATGGTGCTACTCCGACTGGTGAGTATGTTGTTACTGTTACTGACCTTGGTGAGGCAGGAACCGGTTCAGGGGGGTCAGGAGGGGGCGAAGTTCTGGATTGTGACGATGAAGGTTGGCCTGTTCGGGCTGGGATATACCAGGACCTGACTAATCAGCTTGGGGTATTGCGGTGGTTTGGAGCCATTTCTAACGCTTATGGCAAAAATGGAGTCTGGGCGGAATTGTCTGTTACATCAGGACAATGGCGATGTGTGGATGGGGCTCCAGTAACAGAGTGGACTGCGCTGACTGCAGATCCCACCATTGCCAGCGATCCTTCGGTTGCTGTAGATGCGGGTAATATTTTTGTTGCCTGGATAGACAGGGAGTCTGCAACAGCTTTGGGGCGCGTTTATCTTAAATGCTGGAATGGGAGTTCGTGGATTGAACTCGGAAGTTCAGCATCCGGAGTCGGGCTCGGCGTTCCAAATCAGCAATTTGAAAAAGATTGTAACACTCCTAAAGTCGGAGTCTACAGAGACGGCATGCCTGTCGTTGCTTACTCTCAGCCGATAATAACCATGTCGGGGTCGGGGGTGTCCTATATTCAGGCTATATGCGTGAAGAAGTTTGAGGGTGATCTGACAACAGGCGCAGGTCAATGGGTTGGTCTTGATGGTTCAACGAACGGAGTTGTACCGGGAGCAACGCTTGCTTTTGATCCGGATATGGAAATTGATGCAAATGGTTATCCGGTGGTTGCATGGGGAGATCCCCAGCAGGCTAAGATTATTGTATCGCGCTGGACCGGGTCGGCATGGCAGCAGGTTGGTTCGGCGGTCGGTGCGTCGCCTTATGCGGAAAAGCCGGTAGTTACGGTTGATAACAATGGAACTGTTTATGTTGCATGGCGTCAGTACTGGCTTGGCGATTACATGAACTATGATGTTATGCAGGTTTACGTGGCCCAGTCTTCCGGAGGGTCATGGGTCGGTCTTGGTGGATCGTATTCTTCCAATGGTATTTCTGCGGCAAGATCGGGCGGAGCTGACAAGCCTGCCGACATTACTATCTCCATGGGTTCCAACAACTGGCCAATGGTTTGTTGGCAGGCGGGCGAGACCAATACTACCTCCATATTGTTGAAGCAGTGGAATGGATCAGTGTGGATGGGACTCGATGGTTCAGATCTATCGCCTGGAGTCGGCGGATTGGGTGGCCTTAATTTATCTCCATTCATGGAATCTGATCCATGGGGCAGACCTGCAGTCTCCTTGGGCTATTCTGATGATAACGGTGTTCTTCTTAAGGTTTTTAAAATTACCGGGGCCAGTCGTCCGATCTTTAACGGATTGAATTCTGCGTATGGTACGACACAGGCGTGGATTTCGCTTTCCTGGAATACGGCGACCAGTGCCGAGCCCCCTTCGTCGTTCTCCAATATTACTTACCATATATACAGGAGCCAGCAGAGTACGGCAATTTATGAAGGTAGGCCAGTTCTTGGTGAGGCGGATGTGTTCTCTTATGAGGTTGCATCTATGACGGTGCCTGTAGGAGTTACATCACTTTTCTGGACAAATACTCTTTCGGCTGCAGAGGTGGACAGGTGGTGGGGCTATGGTGTAAGGGCCGAAATTAACAACATGATGGATAACAATGTTGTTATCAAGTATGCGTGTGCATCTAATATCGTTCCATTCCTGTCAATGCCGGTAACTGATACAGATGGTGATGGATTGGATGATATTGCTTATGGAGGCAGTGATCAGAATCCTACCAATGCAGATATAAATGCCAATGGAGTTCGGGATGGCGATGAAGTGCAGCTGGGATATGATCCTTCTGCTAATAATGGCCCACTGGTAAGTAATATTTTCTACGAAACATTTGAGGATGCCAATTACTTGAACTGGGGCCATCCTTCGACTCTGGACCTGTGGCACCGTACTTTGGTTGATCCTGACCCGGAGACAAGCGCAATAGTTGGAGTGAACAGGCATTCCACTATATATGTCATGCGATGTTCGACAAATTCATGGGGTGTGCCTGGCAGTAATCCAACAAATGATACTTATGAAATGGGTAATAATATTGTCAAATCAGCACTCGATACCCCTACAAATCAGATTCACCCCCGTACGGCTGGATTGACCAACCTTATTGTTGAATGGAATGAGTGGGTCGATACAGAGGCCTCGTATGATTTCTGCAGCGTTGCTGTCAGGACCAATAACGGGACCCGTCCGCTAAATCAGGGTTGGTTAATTGCCCGAGGCGGTGTTTCCGGCGGGACCACCGGCTGGGTACACAGGACTGTTGACCTTACTGCATGGTGGCGAAATGCCGGTTGTCCGGATCATGTTCAGCTGAGGTTTGAGCTTTCTGCCAATAGTGTGAATAATCATTTCCGTGGCTGGTATATTGATGATGTAAGGGTGTTTGGCGGTGCATCAGTACGCGGGACAGTGAGAAATATTAATGGAGCGCCCCTGGTAGGTGCACAGGTTCTTGCTATCGGGTTGGGCGGTGTTACTAACAGAAGTAACGGGCACCTGTATGTCATGCCTGGTAAGATTTTTGCCATAAGCACGACGGATTCGAATGGTAACTATGAAATCAGGGGCTTGTATCAGGGAAAATATCATATAAAGGCTGTTGCTGCCGGATACGGCGCGGAATTCTGGAATGGTATGCTTTATGACTATGTTGCTTTCCCTGCATATGAAAATGCATTTGGACAGGGGATAGTAACGAATAAAGGTGTGCCTGATATCCGGTTGATCAGTCCACAGGGGCTGGCCGATCTTACAGCGCCCAATGCCTGGTTGCGTTGTGATTTTGAACTGGACCCCGGTTTTCCTCGTGGTTCAGTTGCCGTAATGGCAGGCGCAACGTATCCTGTTCGTCTTGATCAATATGAAAGTACCGCATCTTTGTGGA
>MHBM01000185.1:35611-38868 GCA_001804885.1 Lentisphaerae bacterium RIFOXYA12_FULL_48_11 | reverse complement strand
ACGTATATTTGAGATATTAAAGCGAGTATTATAAGTAGAGGTTGGAAGGAGAAAAAGTTTATAATGAAAAGAGCGCTTGTTTGTGGAGCTGGCGGGTTTATCGGCGGGCATCTGGTCAAGAAGCTGAAGAGGGAAGGCTATTGGGTCCGGGGGGTTGATATCAAGCGTCATGAATATGCAAAGACGCAGGCTGATGAATTCTTGAAGCTGGATCTGAGGGTTGAGAAGAACTGCAGGAAAGCTCTCACGGTTGAAGGCGGAATTTTTGATGAGGTATATCAGTTGGCGGCTGACATGGGAGGGATGGGTTTCATTCATTCCGCTGAATGCGAGATCATGCATAACAGTGCATTGGTCAATATCTACATGATACATACCGCGGCGGAAATGGGGATCAAACGCTATTTCTTTTCGTCATCGGTGTGCGTATACCGGGACATGAAGCTTGGTGAGCCGGAAATGCCTGAATCTGGCGCGTTCCCGGCCTTGCCCGACAATGAGTATGGTTGGGAGAAAATCTACTCTGAAAGAATTTGCATGGCGTATGGCAGAAAATACGGGATGGCCATCCGGATCGCGAGGTTTCAGAACTGTTACGGTGCAGAAGGTACCTGGACAGGTGGTAGGGAAAAGGCTCCTGCCGCGATGTGCCGGAAGATTGCCTCGGTTGAGAACGGCGGAACCATAGAGATCTGGGGTGACGGAACAGCGGTTCGTTCATACACACATGTTGACGATATGGTTGATGGTATTTACATGCTGATGCAGTCGAACCTGGAAGGGGCCGTCAACATCGGTTGTCCACAGTATGTTTCTGTGAACGAGCTCGTTACCACGGTTTGTGAGGTTGCCGGAAAGAAGGTTAATGTAAACCACGTTAAGGGACCTGTTGGTGTCCAGTCCCGCAACTTCAGCAATGCAAGAATTTATTCCATCGGGTGGAAGCCGAAGATCTTCCTCAAGGAGGGCATCGAGAAAACCTATCCCTGGATACAGAAACAAATACGAAAAGCCGCGCGCAAGGCGTAAAAGGCTCAGGGCTGATAGTATTCCTTTCAGGGTGTGTTGCCCAAATAGCAAATGGTCTGATTTTCCGCGGTCACGGACCGCGGCCACAGAAGAAAACGGCTGTTTCCTCTTCTGTAGCAGGCCTCCGCGAGGCCGGAAATTATTTGGGCAACATGCCCTTGAATATTGACCCCGCTTCTTCATTATGATACGTTCAAAACTAATTGAACGCATAATGGATGTGCGGGGTTTTTCTGCATAATCCACGGGCACGGAGTGTGTCTTGTGGAAAATTACAGAATAAAGATTGTCGATTTGTAAAAGAGAGAAATGGTCTGTTAATGGCTTTGCTGTTTAAATTCCTTTCCCAGGCCTCATTTACCTGTATTACTTCCGTTGTGATTTTATCTCCCTGGGTTTTCTCTGCATGGGAAATGTGGTTCTTCTGGCCTTTTGTAGTTCTTATTTTTATCTCACTGTTGTTCTTCTCATTAAAGCTGGTTTTGTCGGCATGGAGCGATGAGCCTGTCTCTAACAGGGGGAAGTTGAAGATAGTAGTCGTTATGAGTTGGCTGATCTTCCTGGCATATGCTTTTGCCAGATTCGCCCAGGCGGACGTTTACATGGATGCTGAAAGAAGTTTTCTTCTTTTCCTGACGCCTTTCCTTCTCGGTATACAAATTGTTTTTGGTTTTGACAGGAACCAGTCGAAAATACTGTGGAAGATAATGCTGGTGAATCTTTTTAGCCTTGGTCTTTACGGCGTGATCAATCACCTGGGTTGGAAAAGTTCGCATGTATTGTGGCGGCCAGGGTATGCCCAGTATGTGGCGGAATCCAGGGCGACCGGGACGTATTTCTGTCCGGATCATTTCTCGGGAATAATGGAACTGGCGTTGTCTCTTGCTCTTGGGGTTTTGCTTGCGAGGGGCGAGGACGTGAGACAGAAAATATTTTCTCTTGTGATTGTTTTGGTGTCTCTGGTGGGTATTGTCTTGAGCAAGTCGCGAGGAGGGGGCCTGACGATTATCTTCCTTGGTGCTGTTGTTCTAGCTATTGGGTTCATGCAATGGCCTGTAATTGTACGGTGGTATTTGCGTGCGACCATTGCAGGAGCAGCGGGGTTAATTCTAATTTTTTTCTGCAATTATGAGAGCAGTTACATGGTTCGCTTCAAGGAGCATTTTGGCTGGAATCAGCTGCGGGGGAAACCAACAAGCGAGATATTGGTAGGGGCAAAATCAAGGCTTGTTGCATCGTGTCGCGGTCAAATGTACTCGGCGGCTTTACGAGCATGGAAAGATAAGCCGCTTTTTGGAATAGGTCCCGGTATGCATCAGAACTTATGGCCTCATTATGCTCCAAGTCCTGATGGTGATCGCGAGCTTGGTGTATGGCCTTCTTTTCCGAACTACGAATTTCATTCCTACGAGGTTCACAGTGACTGGATCCAGTTGCTGGAGGAATATGGCACCGTAGGGTTGGTTTTGTTCGTGTTGCTGTTTGGTATAATTTTATATGTGCTTTTTAAAGGAATGATGGGAGAGGTTGCCGCCAGACAGGCTGTGGATTCCATGTTAACCGGCAATGGTCATTATGCCATGATTCTTGGCGCAATCTTCTCATGTGCGGTAATGGCTTTTCATTCTTTCGGCGATTTTAATCTCCAGATGCCGGCAACGGTCTGGCTGATGGCGGCCATAGTGGCTGTTCCTGTTGGGTACATAGTTAATTCCGAAAGCCTGCGATCTTGAACACGGTCATACTAAGTGACCTCCATATTGGCAGCAGATACTTCATTTCTGAGCCATTGAAAGGGTTTCTCGAAAATCTTTTGCCCCAGACAGACCTGGTTCTTAACGGTGATTCTGTGGACAGGCGTCGCTTCAAGGTTCTGCCACAGCACAGATCAGCATTGGATCTTTTAGTCAAAGAATCGTACAAGCGCAGGGTGATCTGGATATGGGGTAACCACGACTGGAAATACATGCCGCCTGATTCGGGTCAGATCGAATTTCTAAAGAGTTACAATATTGGCAAGCGGCTTTATGTGTCGCACGGTCATAAATTCGATTTGATACTACTTCTTCTCCGGCCACTGACAAACATTATCCGCATAATTTATGATCGTCGGGCTGAACTCGGGAATAATCAGGTTCACGTTGCATCGGCTGCCAAAAAATTCGAGTGGTTATATGGTGTATTACGAAAACATGTTGCGGCAGGGGCCGTTAATTTTGCGAGGAAGA
>MHBM01000185.1:30931-35602 GCA_001804885.1 Lentisphaerae bacterium RIFOXYA12_FULL_48_11 | reverse complement strand
AAGCCGTTGCCTGCGGTCATACGCATTACGTGGAAGACTTCGTTATGAATGGGGTCAGGTATATCAATACAGGGGCTTGGACTGAGTTTCCGATCACCTGTATTTCTGTTGGTTCTGAGAAGATCGAATTGAAGACAATATATAAGAATTAATCGGAAGAGGTTGTTATGACTACATCAGAATATGACAGGATTGTTCGCCGGCTGGTTGAGGCGGCCGGGCATGCTTCCCAGTCGCTCGGCGTCGGACGCGTGATGGGGCAGATCTTTGCGTATCTTTACCTGTGTCGAGATCCAAGGTCGCTTGATGATTTGACTTCGGCGCTTGGCATAAGCAAGGGAAGTGCGAGCATGGGTGTACGCCAGCTTGAGCAGTGGGGTGCGCTTGAGAAGGTGTGGGTCAAAGGAGACAGGAAAGATTATTACAAGGCGCGGGACGCTTTTGGAAAGATTATCAAGAATGTGATTCGCGATCTTGCCGGTAAGCGGATTGAAAGTTCGTCAATATTGTTGCATGAAGTTGAGGATGTCCTTAAGAAGAAAGTCCTAAAGAACGGGAAAGACAGTGATGAGGATGCCTTTATCAGGGAGCGCATTGAGAAGATACGGCTTTTTCAGAATAAGGCGCAGGGCATGTGGGATGGGGTTATCCTGAAAATGTTGTTGAAATAAGAGAATAGCCGATAAGTTAAATATGGGCACAGAAGCGGAAAGTCAGAGTAAAGATTAATGATGTAAGGGCAGGAAGAAGATATGAAAATGAAGAGAAAAGTTTCTGTGGTAGGTCTGGGATATGTCGGTTTGCCTGTTGCTGTAGCTATTGGGAAAATAGCCAGGACCGTTGGGTTTGACATAAAATCTGACAGGATAAAAGAGTTAAGGAAAGGGAAGGATCATACAGGTGAAGTGTCAGTCACGGATTTGAAAACTGCTGATATTCTATTCACGGACAGAATTGAAGATTTACGTCTGGCTGATTTCCATATTGTTGCTGTTCCGACACCTGTTGATAACGCAAACCGGCCCGACTTGACGCCTGTCATTAAAGCGTCGGAGACGGTAGGAAAGGCCCTTAAGAGAGGTGATATTGTTGTTTATGAATCAACGGTATATCCAGGCGTTACCGAGGAAGAGTGTGTTCCGGTATTGGAGAAAGTTTCAGGGTTGAAATGTGGCAGAGATTTCAAGGTTGGATACAGTCCTGAACGGATAAATCCCGGTGACAAGGAACATACATTTACAAAGATCAAGAAGGTTGTTTCCGGTCAGGATGCCAGGACATGTGATATTGTTGCGGAAGTTTATGGTTCTGTAGTGAAGGCAGGGGTTTTCAAGGCAAGCAGTATCAAGGTGGCTGAAGCGGCGAAGGTGATTGAAAATACACAGCGTGATCTGAATATTGCCTTGATGAATGAGCTGGCAATTATCTTTGACAAGATGGGGATTGATACGAATGAAGTACTCGAAGCGGCTGGAACCAAGTGGAATTTTCTTAAGTTCAAGCCGGGGTTGGTTGGCGGACACTGTATTGGGGTTGATCCATATTACCTGACACACAAGGCGGAACAGCTCGGTTATATTCCCCAGGTGATTCTCGCTGGTCGCCGTATCAATGATGGCATGGGTAAGTTTATAGCTCAGCATACAATAAAGGAGATGATTAATACCGGTCACAATGTCCTTGGTTCGACGGTTACCGTGCTGGGTTTGACGTTCAAGGAGAACTGTCCGGATCTCAGGAATTCAAAAGTAGCGAACATCATCAATGAACTGAAAGAGTATGGCGTTAATGTTCAGGTTTCCGATCCGAATGCAGATCCTGTAGAAGCAATGCATGAATATGGTGTGAAGCTGACACCTTTCCGGAAATTACGCAAGGCCTCAGCTGTAGTTCTTGCCGTTGCGCATAAGGAATACCGTGGATTGTCCATCAGGCAGATCCTGAAAACAATGGGACGCAGACCGGTGATAATAGATGTTAAGGGTGTTGTTGATCAGGTTGCTGCGCGCAGGATGGGCCTCAGTTTGTGGCGGCTGTAATTCGGATGCTGAGCGGGGTATTAGCTTTGAAACGGGGAAGGGATTTCATTAAAGAGAATGGGGGGTGTGGCATTGACTGTTGGTAATATCTGTCTGGCGGGTTTTAGGATAGGCCAAAGGGATGTTGGTTTGTCTAGGCCGTGTCTAATAGTAGGTGAAGTTGCGCAGGCGCATGATGGCAAGTTGGATTCTGCTCATGCATATATTGATGCAGTGGCTGATGCTGGTGTCGATGCCGTTAAGTTCCAGACGCATATCGCGTCTGCTGAGAGTACAAAAAATGAACCATGGCGAGTTAATTTTAGTGCTAGGGATGTGAGTAGGTATGATTACTGGAAAAGGATGGAATTTTCCGAGGCTCAATGGTTAGCCCTGAAACAGCATGCTGAAGATAGGAAATTAATCTTTCTCAGTTCGCCTTTTTCTGTTGAGGCTGTGGATTTACTTTTCAAGTTGAATATTCAGGCGTGGAAGATTCCGTCTGGTGAAATCAATAATACCGTCCTCTTTGAACGTATTGCATCTACCGGTTTGCCTGTTCTTCTTTCGACAGGTATGAGCCCGCTCTCTGAGATTGATGCCGCGGTAGCGATGATCAGGAAGGCAGGGCAACCTCTGGTGGTGATGCAATGTGCGTCCCGCTACCCGAGTATGCCGGAATCTGTTGGCATGAATCTTGTATCGGATTTCAGGCATCGTTATAATTCCCTGGTTGGATTGTCTGATCACTCAGGTACAATTTATCCCGGACTTGCGGCTGTGACCTTGGGCATAGAGGTCTTGGAAGTGCACGTGACATTAAATCGTGAAGGATCAGGGCCGGATGTCCCATCGTCTGTGACTGTTTCCGAACTTTCCGGACTTGTGAACGGTATTCGTTTTATTGAAAAAATGAAGGCCAATCCTCTTGATAAAGACAGGGAGGCTGTTGAGCTGATGCCTCTCAGGCAGATTTTCAATAAGAGCATTGTTGCCGACGAAGATCTTTCTGCCGGCGTAATTCTGAGTAAGAAACATCTTGCATTCAAGAAGCCGGGTACGGGTTTGCCTGTGAATATGCTTGGGAATGTCTTGGGGCGACGTTTGCTACGGCCGTTGATGAGGGATGAAATGGTGAAGGAAGAAGATTTGGAGGATGTAAAGTGACAAAGCGAAAAGTATGCGTGGTTGTAACTGCTCGCGCAAGTTATAGCCGTATCAAGTCGGTGTTGTGCGCGATTCAACAGCATAAAGCACTTGAGCTGCAGCTTGTTGTTGGTGCTTCTGCCGTACTGGATCGATATGGGAATGTGATTAGCTGCATGGAACGGGATGGTTTTCATATTGTGGCAAAAGTTTACATGGTGCTGGAAGGGGAAAACCTGACCACGATGGCAAAGACGACCGGGATTGGCGTGCTGGAGTTGGCTACAGTATTTGATAATATCAAACCGGATGTTGTGATTACTGTGGCGGACCGGTATGAAACAATAGCCACAGCCATTGCCGCCTCGTTTATGAATATACCTGTTGCCCATGTGCAGGGAGGCGAAGTAACTGGGTCAATTGATGAGAAAGTCAGGCATGCTGTTACCAAGTTGTCGGATATACATTTTGTTGCTACGCAGAAAGCTGCGGACCGTGTAAAGCTTATGGGTGAGGAACCTTCCAGAGTCTTTGTGACGGGATGTCCGTCAATAGATTTGGCTGCGGAAGTTGCAAAACAGGCGATGCTGAACTTTGATCCCTTTGAAAAGTACGGTGGTGTTGGTGAAACAATGGATATTTCCGGGGGGTATGTTGTTGTCATGCAGCATCCCGTTACAACGGAATATGAACAGGCTTTTACGCAGGTTGCCGAAGTACTTAAAGCTGTTGTTGCCTTGGATCTTCCTGCTTTGTGGTTCTGGCCGAATGTTGATGCTGGCTCAGACGGGGTGTCAAAATGTATCAGGATTTTCCGCGAACAGAATAGTTCCTGTAAGATTCATTTCTTCCGACATATGATGTCAGAGGATTTTCTGCGGCTTCTTTGCAACTGTCGCTGTTTAATTGGAAATTCAAGCGTTGGTATAAGGGAGACATCTTTTCTGGGTGTACCTGTCGTGAATGTTGGAAATCGACAAAGTGGTAGGGAGAGGGGGCAGAATGTTATTGATGTCGGTTACAATCGGAGTGAGATAGTTGATGCTGTTCGGAAACAGCTAGGGCATGGTCCATGGCCGTGTAATCCATTGTATGGAGATGGAAATGCCGGAACCAGAATAGCTTCGTTGTTATCTGATGTGACATTAACGATTGAAAAGAAATTTGTTAATTAACAGAAGGCGAATTTGTTTGTGAAAAAGAATCCTGATGAAAAGAGATGTAGACGTCTGCGAGGATTAGGTTTTGATTATGCGTCGAAAGAAAAAGTAGAAGTGCAGAAATGTAATCTCTGCGGGGCTGAAAAATTCGTTATTATTGCACATCAGGACCGGTATGGTTTTAATGCTTCTGCATATGGATGTTTGGGGTGTGGGCTTGTTTTCCTTAGTCCAAGGATGACGGGACGTGAGTATGAGAAATTCTATGCAGAGACATACAGACCTTTGGTAAGTGCATTTCATGGGCGACGAATTGACTCGGAAACGATTCAGGTCGAACAGGGTGT
>MHBM01000185.1:0-30893 GCA_001804885.1 Lentisphaerae bacterium RIFOXYA12_FULL_48_11 | reverse complement strand
TTAAACAACAGAAACACAGGACACTTCTTGATGTGGGGGGGTCTACAGGTGTGGTGTCCAGGGTTCTGTCGCAGAAATTTGGTTTATCAGCGACAATACTGGATCCATCACCCCTAGAACTTGATAGGGCCAAGGCATATGGGTTGAAAACCATCTCTGGCCTTATTGAGAACTTGAAATCGGAAGGAACTTGTTACGATATTGTTGTCATGTGCCAGACTGTTGATCACCTGCTGGATATTAGTGGTGCCCTTTATATGGTTAATAAGTTGCTTTCAAATAATGGCTTATTTTTTGTTGATTTTGTTGATTTTAGGGCAGCTTATTTGCGGGAGCGGAGCGTTGAAGCTGCAATCAAAATTGATCATCCTTTTTATCTAACTGAATCTGTGATGCAAAATTATCTGGCACGTTGTGGTTTTGAGGTTCTGAAGACCGATTATGCTGCTGACCACCTTCATGTGGGTTATATTTGCAGAAAAATGGTGCCTGATTCTGCCTGTGTTCCCGATCATAATGCGGTTGAAGGATTATGGCGGGAAATCAGGTTGATCCAAAATCTTCCTCAGGCTTGTTTTCATGAATAAGAAAATTTTAGGCATAATACCTGCCAGGGGTGGTTCTAAGGGAATACCGGGGAAGAATCTCCGGTTGTTGGCTGGTAAACCGTTACTGGAATATACGGTAGATGCTGCAATATCGTCAGGTGTTGTTGACAGGCTGGTGTTGTCCACGGATTCCCCGGAAATTGCAAGGCTTGGAGAGAAATTAGGCGCCGAAGTTCCTTGCCTGCGACCTGCTGAACTTGCCGAAGATGATACCCCAATGTTGCCTGTTTTGGTTCATATGGTGTCGTTTCTTGAAACACATGGTTTCTCTCCTGATATTATCGTTTTGCTGCAGCCGACGGCACCTATGCGTCGACCTGAGCATATAAGCAGGGCTGTAAAACTTCTCTTGTCCGTTGGAAGTGATTCCGTGGTTAGTGTTGTAGAGCTACCTCGTCACAGTTCACCTGACTACGTTATGAAAATAGATAATGGCCGGTTGGTAAACTTCTTGCCGGAAGGTGCAAGAATTACGAGGCGACAGGATGTACGTCCAGCCTACATCCGTGATGGGACTGTTTATGTTGTCATGCGTGACGTCCTGATGAAGACATGCAGTCTCTACGGCCAGAATTGTTGTCCCCTGGTCTTGCCGCAGTCGGAATCAATAACGTTGGACACGTTGGACGATTGGAATAAGGCTGAACATATTCTAGGCAGTTCAACGTTGAGTTGAGAGGTTGACCTATTGAGCGTAGCTCGCAAGGGAATCGGGATTGTCAGTGTCAATTGGCTCATTCTGCCTCTGTATCTTGTCACCAGTATTATCATTGTCAGGTGGCTCGGTGTGGAAGGGCGAGGTATTGTTGTTGTGCTTAGTTCTGCGGCGGCTTTCCTCAGTGGTATAGGGCATTTTGGTATTCCTGCAGCGGGAATTTACTATGCTAGAAATGGGGTCATAGGCGAACGCACCATTTTTTTCTATTTTCTGGGATTTGTTCTGTTTTTCTTTTTTGTCTGTATTGTTGCGTTGCTGTTGTTCGAGGATCTTTTCGTCAGGGCTTTTCTGGATAGGGTGTCTGTCAACCATGAGTGGATGATCGTGATGCTTATGGCGGTTCCCTTCATGATGTTGAATAATTATCTGGCTACAATCCTTCTTGCGAAAGGAGATGCCAGGGGGTATGCCGGTATGCAAGTCGGGATTGGATGTGCGGATGTCCTGGGTACGCTGATTCTGGTCGTGTGGCTTGGATTGGGTATTACAGGTGCAATGTATTCAATTCTGTTGGCGCAGGGAATTGCCTGTTTGGTGAGAACGACAAGAATGTTCAAAACCACGAGAGGTCAACCTGTTGTCATGAATGGAGATGTTCTTGAAAAAATCCTCTGCTTTGGGGCAAAACATTATCTTGGGACAATCGGTGCCCAGATTTTTAAGCGTGCCAATAACTTTCTGTTAGCCTTCTTTCTTGATACAAGAGCTGTGGGTTATTACTCCGTTGCGATGATTCCCTATGAGGCTGCTCTCAGTATTCCGAGGGGGGTTAACGCTTTTCTTTCGGGGAATGCCTCTGCTTTAAATCCTCGCGATGCGGCGTTCTCGGTTGCGGAATCGTTTCGTAAACTTTTATGGGTAATGATTCTTGTAGCTGCAGGACTCGCGGTAGTGTCGCCGTTTGTTTTGCCGCTCATGTACGGAGGAGATTTTGTCAGATCAAATCCTGCTCTTTTGATATTGCTGGTCGTTTCGGTGCTGTTAGGGTGTGCAATGAATTTGCAGACTTATTTTCTTGGTACGGGTAAACCTGGAATAAATGGCGTTTTGACACTGATAACTGGATTGATGAATCTTGTTCTTGCCGTATTTCTAATACCGCTTTGGGGTATAGAGGGGAATGCGGTGTCGGCATTGCTGGCTTGGCTAGTAGGGCTTTATTTATATACAGCTTATTTTCTCAAAGAATCAAGGTTGTCCCTGGCGACCATGTGTATCCTTCGTAAAAAAGATGTGGTTGGTTTTATGCGACTAGCGGGTGAGTTTCTTCAAGATGCACGGCGGTACTTTGGCAGACGAGGACATGATCATATATGAAAGAACTTGGTAAGAAGAAAGTGATGATTACCGGGGCGGCAGGATTTATCGGGTCGCATCTGGTGGATCAGGTTATTCGAATGGGTGCCGGTGTTGTGGCTGTCGACAATCTCAGCAGTGGGTCATGGACGAACCTCTCTCGTGTTCAGGGTAACATGGAAAAAGTTGAAGGTGATGTTCGTGATGTTGCCTTCATTGGTCGATTGATGAAGAGGGTTAAGCCGGATTCAGTTTTTCATTTGGCGGGGAGTGCCAGTGTGCCTCGTTCGGTTGAGGAACCGTTGTACGACTTTGAGAACAATTGTCTTGGCACGGTGAATGTTCTTGAGGCTGTAAGGGTTAATGTTCCGCGTGCACGTGTTGTATTTTCTTCTTCCGGTGCCGTTTACGGTGAGCCTGGCCTGAAGAAAATTGACGAGGCTCTGTTGCCAAATCCCATTTCTCCTTATGGCGCAAGCAAGGTTGCGGCAGAAACGGAATGTATGCTTTACAACAGGGTTTATGGTGTGGATGTTGTGATCGCCAGGGTATTCAATACATATGGACAAAGAATGACGCGTTTTGCTGCTTTGGATTTTCTTAAGAAACTTCGACAAGATCCCGAGCATCTGGAAGTTATGGGAAATGGTGATCAGGTAAGGGATTTCAACTATGTTGCGGATACGGTTCGAGGCTTGCTTGTCTTGGAAAGCAAGGGTGTGGCTGGTAAATTGTATAATTTGGCATCAGGCGAGTCCCGTTCGGTAAGGGATCTTGCGGTAATATTGCTCCGTGTCCTCGGGCGTGAAAAATGTGTTGCAATGACTTTTACGGGATCAAGCTGGCCGGGTGATGCGCAATACTGGGATGTTGATATTTCACGAATCAAGCTGCTTGGTTATGAGCCCGGTGTAAGGATGGAGCAGGGGTTGTCTCAGCTTGTTGAGTGGTTCAATCAGGAGGTCCAATAGATGTCCGGGTTGAAACCTGATGATCGATTTTCTTGCCTGGGTTCGGAAGAAAAACCTTTTGTCCTCATTTGCTCAAGTATTGGGCTTCATGAAGCGGTTGTGGTGCACGATAGCACAATTGCAAATGCCCTTAAAGTCAGGGGGGCGAGAACTGAAGTCCTGCTTTGCGACGGTGTGCTTCCGGCTTGTGAAGCGTGCATGTATTATTCCATAGATGAAGAGGTTATGATCTTTGATGGTCCTCAACCATGTCTTTGTAAGGGGTGTTTCTGGCATGGGCAGAAAAGAATGATACGTGCCGGATTGGTTGTCCACAGGTACGGTGACTTCTTTCATCCGCTGTGGCGCAAGGAGGCAAGGCGAATAGTTGAACCTTTAAGAACTGAGAATGAGCTGAGGGCGTTTGTCTTTGAGGATCTTGCCGTTGGTGAAGAAGCTTATGCCGGTGTTTTGCGATATTATGCGGTGGGAGACCTTTCTGGTCAGGGCAACAGCATGGCATTGCTTCGCCGATATCTTGAGAGTGCTATTCTGACGGTGTGGCTTGTAAAAAAGGCTTTTGAGTCTCTGAAGCCTGATGTAATGATGTCACACCATGGGATTTATGTGCCGCAAGGTGTTATAGGCAAGTTAGCCAGAAAGATGGGGATCAGGGTGGTAAACTGGGCTGTAGGTTACAGGAAGAAGACGTTTATTTATAGTCATGGCGACACTTATCATAGAACCATGATAAATGAGCCGGTAAACCTTTGGCGGGATCGCCAGTTAAGCGATCATGAAAGAAATACAATAGTCGACTATCTGGAGCGTCGCAAAAACGGTTCAAGTGATTGGGTAAAGGTTTGCCAGGAGCCGGAAGAATCCAAGGAAATTATACGGCAGACATTGGGGCTTGATAAGCGACCGGTAGTGCTTTTGTTGACAAATGTTACCTGGGATGCTCAGCTGTATTATAAGAATAACGGATTCCCTTCCCTTGTCGATTGGCTGAAATATTCTATTCGTTATTTCGAGAATCGTCCTGACTGTCAGCTGGTTGTGCGGGTTCATCCTGCGGAAGTGAGAGGGGCGATGCCTAGCCGACAGCCTGTGCTGAATGAATTGAAGAAATATTTTTCCGCCTTTCCTGTAAATGTGAAGGTGGTGTCGCCTAACAGCAATATGTCCACGTACGTTCTCGCAGATATGGCAGACTGTGTAATTATCTTCGGTACAAAAACAGGCGTTGAACTGGCGGCCAAAGGGATTCCTGTGATTGTTGCCGGTGAGGCATGGATAAGGGAGAAAGGATTGACGATAGATGTCAAGACGGAGGGGGAATACAAGGATGTGCTTGATAAGTTGCCGTTGCGCAAGACAATGTCCGGTATGCAGACTGATCTTGCGTTACGCTATGCCTATCATTATTTTTTCAGAAGATTAATACCTGTGAGTGTTTTTAAAGATCTTTCGGATGTAGAATCTCCCTTAAAACGTATAAGCTTGAGAGCGAAAAGGGCAATCGTTCGTCGAAGAGTCCCGGGGTTCCTGCCGGCGTGTTTCAGTTTTGACTCCAGGAAAATTGATGCTCTGCAAGAGGGTAAAGATTTGGGCTTGGATGTAATATGCCGTGGGATCCTTTCCGGTTCGGAGTTTGTATATGATGAGGAGGGCGAACATGCCGTTTGATCGTACTCATGCTTTTGCCAATCAGTGTGCTGTAGCAAGGGGGAATATATTGCTGTATCCTGTATGGTGGCTAATGGCATTGTTTAGTAGGAGGGCGGATGCTCGTTGTCGAATCTATGAGAGTTGGTTCCAGTTCTTTGGAAATGCCATTGTTGGGGGACACGTGATGCTCGGTCCTCATGCCTGGTGTGTCAATGAAATGCATGATCCTGAACGTATTGTGCTGGAGGACGATGTAATCTGCAGGGGACTTTTAAGGGTTGAGTCATTTGGCGATGGAAGGATTGTGATACGTGAACATGTATACATCGGTGATGATGTTCTGATCAGCAGTGCGTGCAGGGTTGAGATAAAAGCTGATACTCTAATTGCCCATGGTGTACAGATTCTTGATAATGATGCACATCCGTTAGATGTTGATGAGCGAGTTGGTCAATGGCGGCAGGAGGACAAGGGGGGGCGGTTTCGCGGAGCCTCTGCGCCGGTGCTTGTTGAGGCTAGGGCATGGATCTGTACAAATGCCATTGTTCTAAAGGGTGTGTGTATCGGCGAGGGAAGTATTGTTGCGGCAGGTAGTGTGGTAACTTCTGATATTCCTTCTGGTGTGTTGGCAGGCGGTAACCCAGCAAGGGTGTTGCGTCGCCTTTCGCCTGGAGAAACAAGATGAGCTTGATGAATGATTTCTTGTTGCGAATCAAAAAGATACGAAATCTTTTCCGTATACTTGATCATGTTCGTATGGCCATGGGAAGGATAGAATCCCGGCAATGTGCGCAGATAAAAAGTATGGATCTGCTGACGCATGAGTTTAGCGTCTATTCCCAGGATGGAGAGGATGGAATAATACAGTTTCTCGTCAGGCTGATTCCTGTGCCACGGCCGGTGTTTATTGAGTTCGGGGTGCAGGACTATCTCGAGGCGAATACACGTTTTCTGCTTATGAATAATCGGTGGTCGGGACTGGTTCTGGATTGTCTGCAAAAGAATGTGGATTTTATTCGTAATGATTCTGTCTCGTTCATGCATGCCTTGGAGGCAAAATGCGCATTTGTCGACAGGGATAATATCAATCAATTATTGAAAGAAAGCGGAATTACCGGGGACATGGGCCTGTTGTCCATAGATATTGATGGCAATGATTATTGGGTCTGGGAGGCTGTTGATTGTATTTCTCCGAGGATCGTAATTTGTGAGTACAACAGTTTGTTCGGGCCCACACGAAGGGTGACGATCCCTTATGATGCTGCATTTATGCGCACCCGTGCTCATTTCTCCAATATTTATTATGGTGCCTCCATTGCGGCCCTTACAACTCTCGGGAAAAAGAAGGGTTATTCTTTGATTGGCTCTAACAGTCTGGGTAATAACCTGTTTTTTGTTAGAAATGATGTTCTTGGTGATCTTAAGCCGTTGGATCCGGCCAGTGCGTATGTAAGGGCGCGGTTCCGGGAGGCACTTGATTCTTCCGGTAGGCCGAAAAAACTTTCGTTTGAAGAATCGTGGAGGCTTATTGGGGAAATGCCGTTGATTGATCTGGAGCATAACGAAACAGTTAAGGTTTCCAGTTTGAATTTTGCAGGGTAACGGTAACTGGAAATGCGCGTTGTATACATGAGTCTGATGCCGGTTCCTGGTCAACCCGCCAATTCCGGTGTACCAAAGCTTTCAGAGACGTTGCTGCGTTCTTTTGAATCCCTGCCGGGGCTTAGTGTGGATGCAGTTTCTCTTGTTGATGGGCTCTCTGATCCCCTTGTATTTTGTCGTGGGAATGTAACCTACCGGTATTTTCCCTGTAAGGCACGGGGAAAAACAGCTACGTTGTATCTGGCAGAGATTGCAGTGCTAAAGAAAATAATAGCAGAGCTTGATCCGCAAATCGTCCATGCCCAGCCGACTCCTGAATACCTGCTTGCTGCCACAATTTGTCATAGGCCCAGTATCTTGTCGGTGCATGGTTTTGCCTATAAAGAGTCTTCAGCTACCTCCATGTTCAGTCCGGTCCGTATGGTTGGTGTTGTTCGGGAATTATTGCAGTATGTGGCCGTAGCCCGTGCGAAAAATGTTTTTTCCATGACGGAATATCTGGATCACTATTTAAAGCGTGTATCTAGTGCGAAGATATGGCGAACTCATAACCCGGTCGGGATGGAGTTTTTCCAGTTACCTCCTCCGCGCAGGGAGGGAATGCGTATTATATGTGTAGGAACTGTATCGGCTCGAAAAAATCAGGAATTGCTGATCAGGGCATGCGCGCAATTGGCAAAAGAGGGGGTTGGGTTTGAATGCCGGGTAATCGGCAGAAAGACAGAAACTGCAGACATTCTCGTTTCTCTTGTTGAAAAGATGAATATATCGGATCGCGTGCAATTCTTAAGTTCCCTTAGTAATGATGAGGTCGCTGCCCAATATGAGTGGGCAAATGTCGTTGTATTGCCATCGTTGGAGGAAACATGTCCCTTGTCTTTAATGCAGGCTATGGCATGTGGGCGTTGTGTGTTCGGGGCCGATGCTGCCGGGATCCCGTTTCTTCTAAAAGATCAAATGTATGGTACTCTTTTTGATCCACATGACAGCAATTCTTTGGTTTCGATGATTCGTTGTTTGTTGGAACGGCCAGATGTGTTTTGGATGAAAGCAGGGTCAGCGCGGGAGTACGCCGTGCAACATTTTGTCCCGGACGCGATTGCGAAAAGAACGTTAGAAATTTACAGCAGTCTTGTTTCATAGGAAGTTGCGATCATGCCGATATCCTTTCTTAGTACATTTGTTATATTAGCACTGGTCCTGGTTGTTTGCCTGTGGAGCCTTTCTTTAGGAAAGCTTTGGTATTTGTGCAGTCTGCTTGTGCTTCCTGTCGTTGTCTTTTTTGTTGCAAAGCCATCGCGCATATTTGTTCTGGCTGTCATATTAAGTTTTAGCACGTTACGGCTTCCTTTTTTTCCAAAAAGCATGACATTATTTCAGGCTGTGCAGGTCGTTTTTTCGTGTTTCCTTATTTTCTATATAATCATGAACAAACGTGCCGGGCATGCACATAGCGGAATGCGAACATGTGTAATGATGTTTACGGCGGTAATAATTATTACCATGGTTTTTCGTGGGGCTGGCATCAGGGCGTTAGGGTCAAGCCAATGGGGCGGAGGTGGTTATGTAGCCCTTTTGATATGTTTATCATTTCTTCTGATGATCGATGTAGTAACGCTTACTCCTGGCGAATGGAAGATGGCCATGATTGGCATGTGTCTGTTTTCGCTTTTTCCGGCAATAGGGGAAATGATTTATTTTGTTAGTAAGGGTGCGGTTCAGATCCAGTATTCGTTTCTCCAGGCACCTTTATTTACCGTAAGTAGTCTAAATGCGATTGAAAGTGAAAGTGGTGTGGTGAGGTATGGTACGGGTTTTGCCAATATATTTCTTTTGATTCCCTTTATATTTATGGTGCGCCCTTTTCATGGCCACAAAGCTATACTGTCATTGTTTGTTATTGTTGGTAGTATGATATTGGCTATGTTTTCCGGGTCCAGGACCTCGATCATAGAGAATCTTATGTTCCTTGGATTGTGGTTTTCCGTTAGCGAAGGAACAATCCTGTGGCGGAGAGTTTTTCTTTTTGGGGTGATTTCTCTAGCGGTTTTAATAATTATGGCGCTTGGTGCTAAGTTCCTGCCTTTATCCCTTCAGCGAGTATTAACTATAATTCCTTTTGCTGACTTATCCTGGGAGGTAAGACATGATGCAATGGGAACGTGGGATTGGCGTATAGAGGTCTGGTCGCGTGCAATGGAAGATATTCCGAATTATCTCTTTCTGGGTCAGGGTATTGCCTTTGACCCTAGGGAGTTATATTCAAATATTGCTGCGGGTACATTCATAAGGGAGTGGGCATTTATTACACATTCGTATCATCAGGGAGTTCTCAGTCTCATTCTGATATTTGGTATTCCAGGACTGGTTCTGGGTGTAGCACTATTGTTCCTGGGGTTGTTGCGGCATATAAGACTGTTTCGTCAACTTGAATGGAGGGATTCGTTTATTCGAAGGATTTATGTTGTTATTTTGTATCTCTATGGGGTTCAGGTGGTTAAATACTTGATCATATATGGCGATGTGCATGTTTCTTTTCCTCATATACTTTTTCTTTTGGCAATTTTGGAAGTGTTGGTGCGGAGTAATGAATCGATGCTGGTCGAAGACGACAGGCATGTTTCAAAGGTTGTCGGCTCTTTGTAAATCCTTCCCCACTTTGTTATGTTCCTGTTTCTGGGTGTCTGCATTAAGGCTGGATGTTATCCGTCAGGGTTGTGTTTTTTAAGATGCTGGTGATGTCGAAGAGTTTCCTCCAGAAAGTGTGGATATCCAGGGTGAATTCTTTCTGTTTGTAGGGTCAATAAAACCGTGCAATTGTATCTTGTAAAGGTGGGGATAAAACATATGAACATGGTGAAGAAAATAATACATCGGATTCTGAATCTGGCAGGTTATGATGTTTTCCGGCTCTCACCTTCTGGTCGACAAGGTGACCCCAAAAATATTCCAGACAGGGATTACTATCGGCCCTTGTTCTCTCCTTGGTATGGATATGGTGCTTTCTCTTCGTATTACGCATTGGCACGATCAAGGACTCTCAGTTCGGTTGATCGTTGTTGGATTCTGTACTCGCTTGTAATGCAATCACTCCCTCTTGGTGGAGAGGTATGGGAGTGCGGTGTCTATAAGGGTGGCACCGCTGCCATGATCGCGCGTCTTCTCGCCGATCATAAGGCGCATAAATTGTTACGCCTCTTTGATACATTTACAGGGATGCCTGACTCAGACTTAACCGTTGATCTCCATCACAAAGGCGACTTTGCTGACACATCGATTGAATCAGTGCGTGAATACATCGGAAACGCGAGTTCGGTCGCTTATCATCAAGGCTATATTCCGGAAACCTTTCGCGATCTCGAAGGTTCGACCATATGTTTTGCTCATGTAGATGTGGATATATATAAGTCTGTTATGGATTGTTGTATATTTATCTTTCCCCGACTCTGCGTGGGAGGGGTCATGGTGTTTGATGACTACGGATTTCCGTCATGTCCCGGTGCTCGATCTGCAGTTGACTCCTTCTTTGCCGACTCTGGATTTATACCCTTGATCCTGTCAACAGGACAGGCGGTTGTGTTCAAAAATAGAGAACCCCAGCAAAGCTCTCCTCTTGTATGACAATTTCGCTACATCCATTTGTCGGTAAGCGTAATTGTCTGCAAGGGTTTGACGAGTTTGTGGCTTAGGGTGATGTTATGACAAAGGATGACAAAGGATGGCAATGGAAATTCATTTCAGTGAAAATAGCAATTGATACAAATCCTATTTATACCACGCAGGCTGGTACTGCTCGTTATGTTAATGGTCTATTACGTGGTTTGCGGCAGTTGTCTGTTCCGGATTTAAGTGTCGTTCCCTTGGCTTGGGAAACAGAGAACTTTGGGTACGATCAACCAGGAAGAATATTGAAGACTATCTGGCGAGAATTGATCTGGGCGCCAATGATTGCGCCGTTTGTTTTACGCAGGAACGCGACAGATTTGCTCCACATCACGGGTGGATTGGTAATTTCAATTCCGCGCGGCATTAAGAGTGTCCATACGATTCTTGATTGTGCTGTTCTTCGTAACCCGTCCAGGTTTCGGCGTTGGCAACGTTGGACTGGTGGTCTACGTTTGCATCGACAGGTAGTAAATGCTGATAGAATAATCTGTATCAGCCGTTTTGTTGCCGAAGAAATAATGAGCCTCCTTGGGGTGCCTGCATCAAGGCTGGATGTTGTCTATCTTGGTAGTGATTTTAATGATACCGGCAATGCCGAAGAGTCTTCTCCGGAAGGTATGGATATCCAAGGTGAATTCTTTCTGTTTGTAGGATCCCTTGAGCCTGGCAAGAATCTCAATCTCCTTCGTCAGGTTTATGAGCTTGCCTCGGCAAGGAATGTTCATCTTCCGCCTTTAATTGTTGTAGGCGCAAGGTGGGCTGGCGTGAGTAATGAAGGGAAGGTGCCGGGTAATTGGATATACCTTGGGCATCAACCGGATGCTGTTCTCCGGTATCTTTATCGTCGGGCAATAGCACTGGTGTTTCCAAGTAAATATGAGGGATTTGGATTGCCTGTTCTCGAAGCAATGTCAATGGGTTGTCCTGTAATATGTTCAAAGGTGGCAAGCCTGCCTGAGGTTGGCGGTGATGCGGTCAAATATGCCGATCAAACACCTGGATCCTATTATGATGCGATGCTTCAATTGATGCGTAACAATGATGAACGGCAGATCCTGCGAAAGTTGGGTTATGAGCAGGCTGGCAGATTTTCGTGGTGTCGTTGTGTAGAGGAAACAGTGTCGGTCTATCGCAGCGTCATTGAAGGAAAATAATGGTGCAAGTCTTTCTGATCATTAGGATTTCTTCATGAACTGGAAATTTCTGAGAAAGATATCGTTTCTTGATAAACGTGCAGTTGTCGTGAATGCTGTTCCTCGTGGTGGAAGCTTGCTTGATCTTGGATGTTCCTCCTGTAGAACTCTCAAACATTTTGTTGAGTTACGTCCGGATATTCACTTTTCAGCGGTCGACGAGCAGGATTTCTCAGCAAAGGTTCCGGATGGCTCAGCCTTTCACAGGCTTGATGTAACAACCGGTGAATTGCCATTCCCTTCGGAAAGTATGGATCTTATTACCATAATGCATCTTATGGAGCATCTCAAAGAGCCTGGAAGAATGCCGGCAGAAGTAGCCAGGGTGTTAAAACCGGGTGGGCGGCTCTATGTCGAAGGTCCGGGGGCGCGATCTCTTCTGTTTCCCCGCGGCGTGAGGAATTTCACGTTTAATTTCTATGATGATCCGACGCATGTAACGCCGCTTTCTCATGACGGAATTATTTCGGTATTTGAGCATGTTGGCCTGACGCCTGTCCGCAAAGGTATCTCAAGGAGCTGGCTGCTGATTCTAGGCCTGCTTCTTTCTTCCGTAAGGCTGGATAGAGAAAGAATACTTGCCGGAATTGTCCATCTGTTCGGTTGGTCAATCTTTGTTGAGCTGGTTAAAAAACGGGAAGTCACAACACTGAAATGAATCCATCGGCCAATCGTTTGATACATATTAGCTTTGGCAGGCGGATTGCGTCAGGCTTGTTAAGTTGTATTGGTGCAATATTCCGCTTGGTACGGATAATTGGAAATCTCTCTAATCCGGTGACGGATGCCGCTATGACGGTAATTGAGCCTTATAACATGGGTGATGTTGTTTCTCTGGAGCCGATGATTCGGCTATTAAGCATGTCCGGGAAAAGAGTTACAGTGATTGCACGGCAACAGTGGAGATCGTTATTACCGAAGGCGCATATTTGTAAATGGATTGATTCTGAATTACCTTGGTCAGCGTACGATGGTTGTAAGAAATACCGTGTATGGAAGCTATTTTCTGCCGATTTCCTGAAGCATATCAGGCACTTGAGATGTTCCTGTAAGGGATCTATAGGTATCGATGTTCGGGGCGATATTCGCAGCATTATCATATTGTATCTTGCTGGCTGCCGTGAAGTGTTGAGTTTGGACTGTTATTCAGGTTCCGATTTAAGGATTTCACCAATTGCTGCAAGACTTGTGAGTAGTGATCATTTCCTTAGAAAATGGGAACAGGGTGTTAAGTTCTGTTCGATATTGGGAGTGGCTGTTGATGGAAAAATGCTGTTGCCTCCGGATATGAGGCACTTACTTTCCAGCGAAGTTCACAAGCAATCTTCAACTGTTGGGCTGGTTATCGTTGCGCCATGGACGGGTAGGACGTGGCCTGATTCAAAGTGGCAGGCGCTTGTAACCGGATTAAAGGCCAAAGGTTTTACGCCGGTTGTTTTTTGCGGACCAGGCCAGAAAGAAACTGCAGCGCGGATTATTGGGGCATGTTCTGATATTGTTGAGTCTAATAATATTGAAGAATTTGCCCGTAATTTGTCAGGGGTGAAACTTGTGGTTTCGCTTGATTCTGGTCCGATGCATCTGGCTGATGCATTAGGAATTCCGGTTATCGGGTTGTTTGGACCGGGTAAACTACCTTTGTGGGCACCATCAGGGAAGTTTAGCGTGGTGATTCATCATCAGGATAAAGCTGAATCAGTTCCCTGCCATCAGGTTGATGAGTGCGTTGAAATTGGTCTAAAGGCGATGGATCTGATTAACGTAGAAGAAGTCCTCGATGAGGTTGTTGAAATAAACGCGAAAATGGTTTGTATAAAATGAAGATTGCTCCTGTATATGATTTCAGGTTTGGCCTGGTGAAATGTTCAACGTACACCATTCCACAGCTTCTGAATGAGATCAGGAACCTTGTTGCCAACAAGATGGAAGTTCCTCGAACTATCAATTGCCTTAATACCCACATATATAACCTGGCATGCAAAATGCCCGAGTTACGGATGATTCTTGACGAATCCAGGGTTGTAGCGGCAGATGGCATGTCCATTTTATGGTCAGCACGAATGTTTGGGGGCAGGATCCCGGAACGGTGTAATATGACTGAAGCTTTCAGGGCATTCCTCTTAGATCCTCAAATGCCTGCCAGTCGTGCTGTAATGATTGGTTGTTCACAGGCTGAAGTCGAAGCTGCGTCTGCTAAAGTTGAAAAACTCTCATCACATTGCAGGATAGTCTCCGGGATATCAGGATTTCAGGATGCAACGGAATACAGGAAGATTCTGGATAATCATTCGAATGTTGATTTTATATTAGTTGGAATGGGGAGCCCAAAGTCAGAGCAGATGGTAAGGTTGGCTACGGAGATTTGTCCTGAGGCTGTGGTATGGCATATAGGTGGTGGCACTATAAGATTTCTTGCAGGAACCGCTAAAGAAGCTCCTTCTGCTTGGAGGCGTTTGGGCTTTCAGTGGTTGTTTCGCTTGTGTCAAGACCCTCGGCTCATGTGGCGGAGATATTTAATAGGGATTCCTCTGTTTGTGTGCCATGTTTTGATAGATGCGATCAGACAGAGATTAGGTGGACAGAAGTAAAGATTGTGTGACCCCATGATATCTCGAGTAATGAAATGGATTCTCTTGGGCGGTGGCTTGATAGCATGGGTATTATTGTTTTTTGTTGCCGGTAATACGCATGAACCTCAGAAGTATGGTCCATCAATTATTTCCTGGCTTATTGCGCAGTGGTTTGAACCTGGGAACAACATGGGACATGCCTGGATTATTCCTTTTGTCAGTATCTATATTATATGGACAAGAAGGAAAGAATTGGCGGAAGCGCCGAAGTTATCAGAAAATCGTGGTTTTTTTTGGATAGCTTTCTTTCTTTTATTGTATTGGCTTGGTTTCCGTGCTCAGCAGCCTCGTCTGGGTGTGATTACCATGATTGGATTGTTCTGGGCTGTACCTTTATATATTTATGGATCGGCATGCGCCAGGCTGATTTTCTTTCCCTGTATATATCTGTTGTTTGTCATGCCATTGAGTTTTCTTTCCGCGTTTACCTTTCCTTTGAGATTAATATCGGTATCGATTGCCGTTTTAACAACAAATGGACTTGGTGTTGCGGTTGAAAGAAATGGAACCACAATTTATTCTCCCGATGGGGTATTCTCTCCCCTTGATGTTGATGATCCGTGCAGTGGGTTGAATTCCATTATAGCATTGATGGCCCTGATGGCTGCTTATGGATATCTTACGCAACGAACTCTACGGGGAAAGTGGATTCTATTCTTATGTTCCCTGCCAATAGCAATGATAGGAAATGTGGTCAGAGTAGTCGTGATAGTCGTGGCAGCTTCATGGGTGGGCATTGATCTGGCTATGCGTATTTATCATGAATATTCGGGATATGTTATTTTCGTGACAGCGGTATTGTTGATGGTGTGGATAGGCACTCTTTTGGATCGGTGGTTCTCTCCGGAATGCAAATCATGAAAAAAGCCGAGGCATGGCGGTATCTAATCGTTACAGGAATGATTGCATGCACTCTTGTTCTTGTGGAGTATACTGGGACGGTAGAGGTGGATGATTCTTTGCCCGTCAAAAGTGATCTTCCGCGTACAATTGATGGATGGGTTGGTGTTCGCACGCTCTATTGCCAGAATGAGGTTTGTGGTAAAATGCTTCCCATGAATCTGGCTGAGGCAGGTGTCAATACTTGTCCTCTTTGTGGAGCGAAGGTGTCAAGTATGTCTGTTGCAGAGAGGAAGCATCTTCCAGTTGATACGATAATAATAAGGAAAAACTATCGTAATGAATCGACGAATCGTTGGATATTGGTGTCTGTAGTGATCTCTGGCCGTGAAAGGTCAAGTATTCATCGGCCGGAATGGTGTTTGCCGGGGCAAGGTTACAGGATTGCTGCATACAGACATGAGTCTGTTGCTTGTGAGGATCATCGATCTTTACCTGTTACATTTATCAAAATTCAGGCCCCGGGATCACTGTCAACGTTACAATATGGATGGTTTTGTTACTGGTTTATTTCCAAGACACATGAAGTAGGCAGTCAGACAGCGAGATTGGCGTGGATGGCATGGGATAATGTTTTCTATGGCGTATTCCGTAAGTGGGCCTATGTTTCTATTCTGGCTGACAGAGTTGATAGCGAACAGGAAGAATATGACGTTGAGATTTTGAAAGACTTCATCAAAGAATTGCGGATGGTGATTAGGCCGTAAGCTGTCCTTGATGGGTATGTGATTGTGTTTGATCAGTGTAATCGATTTTCAAATATAGGTTAATTTTTACTATTTCGGAATGCGTTGTTGTTGGAACGTTATGCCTCAATACGCGCCTTTGGCGAACAGGACGACCCAGAATGTCTTTAGAATTATCTTCAGATCAAGAATCCAGTTGCGGTTTCTCAGGTAATACACGTCCAGGATACACATGTTGTGGAAGTCCACGTCACTGCGGCCTGATACCTGCCAGAGGCATGTAAGGCCGGGCAGCCCGGCGTGCCGGCTATAGTGCCACTCCTCGTAATAATTCTTGAAATCCCTCCAAGGCAATGGCCGCGGTCCTACTATCTTCATTTCTCCCCTCATGACGTTTATCAGCTGTGGAAGTTCATCCAGGCTGAATCTTCTCAGAAAAAGGCCAACAGGGGTGATGCGTGGATCATTCTTTATCTTAAACAAACCATCGCCCGACTCGTTAAATTCCTCCACTTGGGCCTGTAATTCTTCGGCACGATCATGCATTGTCCTGAACTTGTACATCTTGAATGGTTTTCTGTTAATGCCTATGCGCTCCTGTACAAAAAGTGCCGCCCCTTTGCTTGTGATTCTGATCAGTAATGTTATCAATGCTATTACAGGTAATAATCCTGTTACGGCGAGATAGCCGGTAGTCACTGACAAAAAATTATTCGAAATACCTGTTTCATCCTTGAAAATCCGCGAAGCTTCAAAATGTACAAACGGCGTGCCGTGAATCATGTCAGCGGGCAGTTTGGCCTGGTTGGTGAGGACGGACAGTTTATCGGAAAGAACTTTTGCAGACATGCCCAGCTTGTCTGCAAGTTCCAGTAGTTGCATGATCTGAGGGACGGTAAAGTCGTTATCTGCGACAATTACCATCTCTGCTCCGAATTTATGAGCGCTCTCCTCCAGTTTTAAGACGGTACACGCGAACCCGACATCGTTTGCGCTGCTGGGAATGCGGTCAACAATCATGATTCCGTGAGGGTGTATTGTGTCTATCAGGTCATATATCAGGTCGGCCTTCTCGTTTCGACCGACCATGACGGCGCGGACCTGGTCGATTGAATATTCGGAACGCAAATACCCCATCAGTTTATCCATAAGTCTGCGAAAATAAATGCAGTAGATTATGTTGAAGAAAATGATTGTTGTAAAAAAGCTGCGAGGGTGGAATACATTTCTTTGGAGATAAAAATAAGTGAAGAATATAAGAAGAGCTCCCATATTCGCTGCGATAATATCCCAGGCAACAGCGCGGGGTCTGATGAATTTTCTCTGCGGATATAAATCCCTGAGAGCATAAAGGACACAGAGGGTGATCGTCAGTAACAGGACGATTCGCGGTGCGCTGATAATATAGAAATCTTCGAACATGTCACTCAGGGCTCCCGTTTCCCTGGTTTTCAGGGTCTGGTTTATGACCGTGAAGATTCTCTCTCCTGTAATGCTGTGAAAACGAATAAGCAGAACGGTGTAATAGGCTGCCACAATGGCAGTAAAGTCTGCGAAGAACTGAAGTAGCCAGAGTTTCTCTATTTTTCTTTCGCTGAACATGCATTCACTATAGCAATATTGATGTGCATAGAACAAGAACAGGTTGTGGTTATGCCCATGCTGCTGTCAGATTGACAGTTGGGTGTACTTTTGGTATCCCTGACACCCCATGAATGAGTTTAGATATCGAAAGAACACCTTGTGTGCTGAAGGTGTTTCCGTGGGAAGCCTTGCAGCTAAATACGGAACACCGCTTTACATCTACAGTGCTAACCACTTGCGCCGACAATATCGTGCGCTTGCTGAAGCGATGAAAGATGTCAAGCCGCTGATATGTTACTCGGTTAAAGCCAATTCTAACGCTGCTGTCATCCGGACATTTATGGATGAAGGTGCAGGGCTCGATATTGTCTCTGGCGGAGAGCTGTTCCGGGCATTACGCGCCGGTGCCGATCCTTCAAAGATCGTTTTTGCCGGGGTTGGCAAAACGACTGAAGAAATTGAGTATGCCATAAAGCAGAATATCCTGTTCTTCACGGTTGAATCTGAGCCGGAAGCCTCCCGTATTTCTGCCTGCGCCGGTAAGCTGAAGAAGAAGGCCAGACTGGCATTCAGGGTGAACCCTGATGTTGACCCGCGTACACATAAATACATAAGTACGGGCAAAAAAGAGAACAAGTTTGGCCTTGATGCCGAGAGGACAATTGAGGCGTGTGAATTGGCAGGTAAACTGCCTGGTGTTGAAATTGCGGGCATCCATATGCATATCGGGAGTCAGATTCTCTCTGTGCAGCCGTTTGCGCATGCTCTGGAGAAGGTGAAAGACATATGTGTTCAGCTTAAACAAAGATTCCCATCCTTCCGCTATCTTGATATCGGCGGCGGGATTGGTATCAAGTACAGGGTGGGCCAGCAGGAGCTGTTGCCTGAACTGTATGCCAGAACAGTGGTCCCGTTCCTCCGCAAAATGGGGCTTGCTGTTGTGATGGAGCCGGGACGTTTTCTCGTTGGTAATGGGGGAATACTTGTTTGCCGTGTTCAGTACATCAAGAATAATGCGTACAAGAAATTCGTCGTAACGGATGCAGCAATGAATGACCTGATCAGGCCATCGCTTTATGATGCCCATCACGAGATTGTCGCTGTTGAAAAAACAAGCGATATGATTCATGGCGACCTTGTCGGACCGATCTGTGAGTCCGGTGACTTTATTGCCAAGGATCGGAACCTTCCTGCAATTGGTCAGGACGGGTTGCTTGCGGTTCAGAGTGCCGGTGCATATGGTTTTTCAATGTCGTCCAACTACAACAGCAGGACAAGAGCTGCAGAAGTGATGGTTGACGGCAGCAAGGCGTTTTTGATTAGAAAGCGTGAAACTCTGGATGATCTTGTAAAGGGAGAGATTCTTCCTGTTGCTCGTCGGAGAGGAAGTAAAAAGTAGAAACTGGAGGCAGAGATGTTCAAGGGAGCCTATACAGCAATAGTTACACCATTCAATAAAGATGGGAGTGTTGATTTTGGTAATTTGCGCGACTTGATCGACATGCAGGCGCGTGCCGGCATAGATGGTATTGTTCCTGTCGGGACAACTGGTGAGTCGCCTACGCTGGATTATGGTGAGCACAGCAGGGTGATAGAATTCACCATTGATGCCTGCCGTGGTCGCATGAAGGTGATTGCAGGTACCGGCGCCAATTCAACGTCAGAAGCTGTTGATCTTACCAGGCGCGCAATGGATGCCGGCGCCGACGGCACGCTGCAGGTGACACCTTATTACAACAAGCCGAACCAGGAAGGACTTGTCCGTCATTTTTCGGCCATTGCCGATCTCGGCCTTCCTGTTGTCCTCTATAACGTGCCGGGGCGTACCAGTCGCGAAATCTCGGTTGAAACCATAATGCGGTTATCGCTCCATCCCAAGATCGTTGCGGTAAAAGAGGCCGGGGGTAGCGTTGATCGCGTTAGCGATATTCTCAGCCGTTGCCGGATCACAGTCCTTTCGGGTGACGATATGCTGATGCTCCCCATGATGGCTGTTGGTGCAAAGGGCATAATAAGTGTTGCATCCAATGTAATTCCTGAAGCTGTTGCCAAGATTGCACACCTCGCTCTGAAAGAAAAATGGGATATGGCGAGGAAGCTGCACCTTAAATATTATAAATTCTTCTGTGACCTTTTTATTGATACAAATCCCATTCCCGTCAAGGCAGCCATGGCGATGTTAGGTTTGACCAGGGAAATTTACCGTCTTCCATTGTGTCCCATGAATCCTGCTTTCAAAAAAACTCTGCATGAGACTATGAAAAAGGCCGGAATCCTTAAACATTAATACAGGATCAAAAGCATGAAAAATAAAATACCATCGATTACGAGAATTGCAGTTGCCGGTGCCGCGGGCAGAATGGGGCAGGCAATTATACGCAGTTTCCGCAGCGTTCCAGGTGTTGAGCTTGTAGCCGCCACAGAGATGTCCGTGCACAAGGGGCTTGGTAAGGATGTGGGTGTTCTTGCAGGTACCGAGAAGACGGGAATCCTTTTGTCCGATGATTTGCAGGCTGCTATTACTGCTGCTGATGTTCTGATCGATTTTACATTTCACACGGCTGTACCCCTGAACACAAAGATGGCGCTACAGTGCGGACGAGCAATGGTTATTGGAACAACAGGTCTGGATGCAGTCGAAACCGATATTGTGAAAAAAGCTACAGAGAAACTTCCGATTGTCTGGGCTCCGAATATGAGCATTGGTGTTAATCTTCTTTTTGCCATTGTTAAACAAGCTGCAACTGCTCTGGCAACCGGCTACAAGGTTGAGATTGATGAAACACATCATATACATAAAAAAGATTCGCCTAGCGGTACGGCGCTGAAGCTGGGCGAGAAAGTGGCTGAAGGGCTTGGCTTGGATTTTAAGTCGGCGATGGTTCATGATGCGGATGGCGCATTGCGGAAGCATCCGGAAGGAAAAATTGTCATCCGTTCTCATCGCGAAGGAGAAGTTGTAGGCGATCATACGGTCAGCTTTGGTAATGATGCCGAAAGAATTGAATTCACACATCGTGCCTGGAGTCGGGAATCTCTTGCGCTTGGCGCCATCCGTGCGGCCCAGTGGGTCGTGAGCCGTAAGCCCGGTCTCTATGATATGCAGGATGTTCTGGGGTTGTAAAAGATCCAGGCTTGAATATCGAATATTGAACTACCAATTGTAATAGAGATTATAGTTTTTCATATTGGGAATCCGATATTCATCATTGAGTGTGATGCTTATGGAAATTGGTCTCAGTCTTGGCTCTAATCTTGGTAATCGTCTTGAACATCTCAGACAGGCGAAAGCAATAATCTCGGGTATAAAAGACGTGACAGCCGTTAAGTCATCTTCTGTATATGAGACTGATCCGGTTGGTGTTTCTGTGGAATATTCTCAGATTACATTTCTTAACGCCGTTTTGATAGCAAGCGTGAACTTTAGCTTGGAATCGCTTTTTGACAGTCTGATTGTAATAGAGAAGAAAATGGGGCGTCGGCGAGGCAATGACAGGAATGCTCCTCGTCCCATCGACATTGATATAATATTTGCCGGGGATGCCGTCATCAGGACGGCTTCTCTCGAAATACCTCATCCACGCTGGGCTCTTCGCAGGTTTGTGGTACAGCCGTTGGCTGAGCTCAACCCTGATTTACGTATTCCTGGTGAAAACAGAACCGTGCAGGAGGTTCTTTTGGCTTTACCCACAGAGCCAAAAGTGATTCTCTTTTCTTCGCAATGGTAAAAGGAAAAGGTTTTATGTTCTTAACTTTGTGCCCGCGTATCTGAGTAGCCTTGTAAACTTGCCTTTATGAAATGGACAGCCACTAAAATCAAGCAGTTGAAGGGACGGCAGAACATCGTATGCCTTACGGCAGGCGATTATTCCATGGCACGTATCATCGATGCTGCAGGCGTCCAGCTTATCCTTGTTGGCGATTCACTGGCCATGACCATGCTTGGTTACGAGAATACGCTGCCTGTGACCATGGTAGAGATGCTCCAGCATGCCGCCGCGGTTGTTCGTGGCACAAAAGAGGCGCTGGTTGTGGCGGACATGCCTTTTATGTCCTACCAAGCTTCGGTCGAGCAGGGACTTGCCAATGCGGGCAGGTTCATAAAAAGGGCGGGTGCCGGTGCAGTAAAGATTGAAGGTGGCACTTTTCGTGTTCCGTTGATCAAGGCACTGGTTGAAAATGGTATTCCAGTGCTGGGTCATATAGGTCTGACTCCGCAGAGTATAAAGGAAATGGGTGGATATAAGGTACAAGGGCGAAAGAACAAAGAAGCGAAACAGTTGATCCGTGACGCCAGAGAATTAGAAAAGTCCGGAGTCTTTTCCATTGTTCTTGAAGGTGTACCTGAGTCACTGGGCAGGGAAATAACGAAGGCAGTTAAAATACCAGTGATTGGTATTGGCGCCGGTAGATATTGCGACGGTCAAATACTCGTTGTTCACGATTTGCTTGGGCTGTATTCTGATTTTACTCCAAAATTTGCCAAGAGATACGTTGATCTTGGTGCCGCCATGAAGAAAGCATTCCTGTCCTATAAAAAGGAAGTTGAGTCCGGTGCCTTTCCTTCAAAAGAACACTGCTATTAATTACGGAGAGAGACAGCTGGGGGGGCTGGAAGGACAGGATGTAATGCCATCAAATGCCTTCATCCAGCTGATCAAGTCAAAGATTCTTTGGCCTTAGCAAATCATCCATTTCCATGTCCGGGTGAATGCCGAAACGGGTGAGTGCAAAGTCGTATTTCACCGGATCTTCCGGTGAAACCGCTCGGAATGAATTTGTGATGTCAATTGCCATCTTCTGGTCTGCCGATTTTCTTTTGGTCATGCCCAATGTTTTGCCGATGTTTGCCATGTGAGTGTCCAGAGGGATGATCAGTTTGTCTGGTGAAATTCCTTTCCATCCGCCAGGGTCCACGCTGTCTTTTCTAGCCATCCACCTGAGGTAAAGATGCATTCTCTTGCATGCACTTCCTCTGTGCGGCAGGGGTATCAAGTATCCGCCGGTACAATCCAGTTTCTCCAGAAACTTGCCCAGCGCTGGTATCACTGTCTCTTCATCACTGCCCATACCTGCTGAAAAGCATTCATTCAGTGAGCCGTATTCTTTCAGTATGCGGTTCAATGATGACAGCAGGTCGCCTATATCATAGTGTGTCGTGAACCTGTGTTTAAACCCGCAGAAAATCTTTCTGAAATGGGCCGGCCTGGTCTTTAATATGAATTGGTATGGGGCCGGCCCCATTTTTACAAGTATGCGTTCAACGCTTTTTATTATTTGTGCAACTCTGCCGTATGCCAGTGATGAAGCAATAAGTCCGACAATTTCCCTGTCGCGGATGTCCGGATAATTATACAGGAATTCAAGGGGATCAGGATGTACGTATTTTCTCTTGTTGTATGTTTTGTACAGGCTTTCCAGTTCCGCCTTGCTTATCTTCATGCTATTCCGATACCGAAAAGTCGCCCTTGGGCGCACCGCATTCCGGGCATAACCAGGAATCGGGAATATTTTCAAAAGCGGTTCCGGGCTTTATGCCGTTGTCCGGGTCGCCTTTGGCAGGATCATAAATGTAGCCACACACATCACAGACGTATTTTTTCATGATAGTCCTTTCTTCTTTTTGCTTTGTCGGCGCTATCTGTAAACTTTGCTTGAACCAAACTATCTGAAACATACCATTATTTGTTTTTTTTCTCAACGTGGTTTTTTGTTAGATTCTTGCAGGGAAAAGGATATGCTTGGAAGTATGGCTGATATAAAAATCAAGATTAATACAGACAGAGAAGTGATGGTCAAGCAGGGTGATTCTCTGTACGCGACTCTGGCTGATGCGGGGGTCTTTGTTCCATCTGCATGTGGTGGCCGTGGTGGTTGTGGGCTTTGCAGGCTCACAATCCCGAACGGGGTGGAATCCCAGCCTTTTACAAAACCTGAAAAACATTGGCTTACCGACGAAGATCGGACATCAGGGGTAAGATTGTCATGTCAGGTCAAGGTTCTCAATGATCTGCATGTGAATATTCCGGAACAATTGTTGAAAGTTAAAGCCTGCCAGACTCAGGTAGTTTCCCTGCGGAACCTGACATATGACATAAAAGAAGTACGGCTTAAACTGCTCAAGCCGGATAACATGGAGTTTAAGCCCGGACAGTATATTCAGGTGAGAATACCGCCTTATGAGTTGAGTAGGCTGCCAATTTTCAGGACATATTCTCTGGCCAATGATCCGGCAGAGTCAGGGGAAATTGAGTTGGAAGTCAGGTATGTGCCTAATGGCATATCGACTACCTATATTCACCAGTATCTCAAGGAGGGTGATTTTCTTTCCATAAACGGTCCACACGGTAACGCATTTCCATCCGATGGACCAGGCAACATAATTCTTATTGCCGGTGGATCGGGAATGTCGCCAGTGAAGTCTATTCTTCTCGATATGGTTGCAAGGCGGGAGAAACGGACTGTTAGATATTATTTTGGTGCAAAAGCGCTTCGTGATCTTTTTTTTGTGGATCTCATGCGTGAAATAGAAAAGAAACTGGCTGATTTCAGGTTTGTTCCGGCGCTTTCGGAACCAATGCCGGAAGACAATTGGTCGGGCGAAAGGGGTCTTATCACGGATGTAGTTGCCCGCCATCTTCCTGATGCTAAAGATACCATGGCATATCTCTGCGGAAGTCCTCTTATGATCGATGCCTGTCTTAAGGTGTTGAAATCCAAAGGTATGACGGATAAACATATTTACTATGATAAGTTTGCATAATTGTGGGGATAAGGGTGGATCTGTATAATTACACGTCCAGCCTTTATTGCCATATAGCCTTTGCCCACAGAGAGGCCTGTGCTTTAGTCTTGATGGAAAGGCTTATGTGCAATATTCTTCACAAGCTTATTTAAGGTAAAATTATGAGAACAATAGGACAAGGTTATTCAGACAGGCTTTTACAGAAGCAGGATATGCTTTCCATCAGCAGGGACGCTGTTTCAGCATGGAAAATCGACGGAAAAAGAGTGTTGCTTGTTGTTCCTGATGGGACCAGATCCTGTCCAATGGATGTAATGCTTCCGATATTGTATGATCTTATCTCGCCAAAGTCGAAAAGTCTGGATGTGCTTATTGCCCTTGGCACTCATTCTCCTATGTCAGATGAGGAGATAGGCCGTCGTTTTGGTGTTACGGTTGCCGAGTTGGGGTCAAAGTTTCCAAAGGCGGCCTTTTTCAATCATATGTGGAAAGATCCTGCGCATCTTGTGAATGTAGGTGCTCTTTCCAGTGCTGAAGTTGAGAAAATTACGGGTGGCCTGTTTAAGATGGATGTAACCATTACCTGTAACAGGATGATCATGGATCACGATATTGTGATTATTGTTGGCCCAGTGTTTCCTCATGAGGTTGTGGGATTTTCGGGTGGCAATAAGTATTTATTCCCTGGTATTGCAGGACAGGAGATTATTGATTTCTTTCATTGGCTCGGAGCTGTTATTACAAATCCAGAGATTATTGGCAGAAAATATACGCCGGTTCGTGCTGTAGTTGACAAGGCAGCAGCCCTTCTCAAGATTGATCGCAAAGCCATGTGTATGGTAGTCAAGGGTGATGGCTTGGCGGGCATGTACTGTGGATCGCCCGAGGATGCATGGTCGGATGCGGCCGATCTTTCTGACAAGATTCATATAAAGCACATGGATTGTTCGTTCAATACGGTGCTTTCATGCGCTCCAAAGATGTATGATGATCTGTGGACAGGTGCCAAATGCATGTACAAGGTTGAGCCTGTTGTTGCGGATGGTGGCAAGGTCATAATCTATGCCCCGCATATAAAAGAAGTTTCACCTGTACATGGTAAGATCTTGGAAGAAATAGGTTATCATACGCGCGATTTCTTTCTGAAACAGTGGGATAAGTACAAGAAATATCCATGGGGTGTAGTTGCCCATTCAACACATGTCAAAGGAATAGGAACCTATGACAACGGTATTGAAAAGCCAAGGGTTGATGTAATCCTTGCCACTGGAATTCCTGAACAGATATGCAGGAAGATCAATCTCGGATACATGGATTACAGGCAGATAAATCCCAGGGAATATGAGAACAGGGAAAACGAAGGGATCCTCTACCTTCCAAAGGCAGGCGAGATCCTTTATAGAAGAAAGGTAAAATTATGACAGTTCCATTCAAGGTTAACCTGCAAGGTAAGACGGCTGTTGTTACGGGCGGTGGCGGGATTCTATGTGGATGTATGGCGAAAGCGCTGGCAGAATGCGGCGCGTCTGTGGCAATTACTGATCTGAGGCTGGAAGCTGCGGAGGCTGTTGCAAAGGAGATTATAAAGGCTGGCGGCAAAGCGATTGGGATTGCCTGCAATGTTCTCGAAAAGAAAAGCTTGGAAGAAGCGAATCAGAAAATTGAGAAGGAGTTTGGGGCGGTTGATATTCTGATCAATGGGGCCGGCGGCAACCATCCAAAAGGAACCACCTCGATGGAATACATGGATCCGTCTTCTGTTGAAAAGGCTGTTGAGGGGGTAAAGACGTTTTATGATCTTGATCCTGAAGGCGTAAGTTTTGTGTTTAATCTAAACTTCCTTGGGACGCTTCTTCCTTCGCAGGTCTTCACGAAGGGCATGGCAGCGAAAAGATCTGGAGTTGTTATTAACGTTTCTTCGATGAATGCTTTCAAGCCCTTGACGAAGATTCCCGCCTACAGTGCAGCCAAAGCTGCTGTAAGTAATTTTACCCAGTGGCTGGCGGTTCATATGTCGAAGGCCGGAATAAGGGTGAATGCCATAGCTCCGGGATTTTTCCTGACAGATCAGAACAGGGCCCTGTTAACTGAAAAGGACGGCTCCCTGACGGCAAGGGGTAAGACTATTATTACACATACGCCGCTTGGAAAGTTCGGGGGTCCAGAACATCTGGTTGGCGCCTTGCTGTGGCTGGTTTCTGATGATGCGGCGGGTTTTGTCACCGGTACGGTAATTCCTGTTGATGGCGGATTTTCTGCTTTCAGTGGAGTGTAAATTGGTTGTGTTTATAAAGAACAGTAATAAACGGAGAATAGATAATGAATAACAGTGCGGATATAGGGTTGGTAGGTCTGGCGGTCATGGGTGAAAACCTCATTCTTAACATGGAAAGCAAAGGCTTTACGGTTGCGTGCTTTAACAGAACCGTGAGCAAGGTCGATGATTTTGTTTTAAACGGGCGCGGCAAGGGAAAGAAAATTATCGGCTGTCGCAGCATCGAAGAGCTCGCAAAGAGCCTGAAGAAACCGCGTAGGGTTATGCTAATGGTCAAGGCGGGTAAGCCGGTGGATGAATTCATAGATCTCCTGATCCCGCACATGGAGAAAGGTGACATTATAATTGATGGTGGAAACAGTCATTACCCTGATACGGTAAGGCGTACAAAAAGCCTTGCGGATAAAGGCATTCTCTACATAGGAAGCGGAGTTTCAGGTGGAGAGGAAGGCGCTTTGAAGGGGCCGGCAATCATGCCCGGAGGCAATCCTGCTGCATGGCCGAGCGTTGAGCCGATCTTTAAAGCCATTTCGGCGAAAGCAAAAGACGGGGTTCCTTGTTGTGAATGGATCGGTCCTGACGGCGCTGGCCATTTTGTAAAGATGGTCCATAATGGAATCGAATATGGTGATATGCAGCTGGTCTGTGAGGCCTATCATATCATGTCGGCAGGCATGGGAATGACTGCGGCGGAAATGCATGAGGTTTTTGTGGAATGGAACAAGGGCGTTCTCGATTCTTATCTAGTGGAAATTACCCGCGATATCCTCGCGAAGAAGGACGACATCAGCGGTCAGCCCATGGTTGATGTCATCCTCGATACCGCTGGACAGAAGGGTACCGGAAAGTGGACCTCGCAGGCTGGTTTGGACCTTGGTGTAAGTATACCCCAGATTGCAGAAGCTGTGTTTGCCCGTTGCATGTCGGCAATCAAGGATGAGCGTGTTGCGGCAAGCAAGAAGCTCAGGGGGCCAAAGGGCAAGTTCAAGGGCGATAGGCAGAAATTCATTTCCCAGCTTCTGGATGCGGTCTATGCGGCCAAGATTTGTTCATATGCGCAGGGCTTTCAGCTGATGAGGGCGGCGGCAAAGGAATATGGATGGAAGCTGAAGTATGGCGAAATCGCCATGATCTGGCGTGAAGGATGTATCATCAGGGCGCAGTTCCTTGGGAAGATCAAGGAGGCATTTGATCGTAAGCCAAACCTTGCAAACCTGTTGCTTGATCCCTATTTCAAAAAAGTTATTTCGAAGGGGCAGAGGTCCTGGCGCAAGGTTATCAAGACAACGGTTGGTCTTGGAATTCCAGTACCGGCCATGGGTACAGCGTTAAACTATTATGATTCCTATAGAAGCGAGCGCCTCCCGGCGAACATGTTGCAGGCACAGCGCGATTATTTCGGCGCTCATACCTATGAACGTGTGGATAAACCGCGTGGAGAGTTCTTCCATACCGACTGGACAGGTACGGGTGGAAAGACTGCAGCTTCGACGTATGTTGTGTAAGAAAAGCATGGCGCAAGGGCACATTTAACTATGTGCCCTTGCTGCTTTTTTGAAGGCTGAAGTTTGAGTTTGCTGAACAGGAATTCGATTACACTACTGTTTGACTTGCAGGTGTTGTTACTCGCCTTCGCCAAAATGCCCCGCGGCTTGCCGCGGGGAGCTTCACTTTGGTATCTGTAAATATGCCCTGATAATGTCTCGCCAGGTCACAATTCCTTCGATTTCTCCGTCTGGGGATACAACAGGGAGACAGGAAATATTTTTATCGAGCAGTAATTTCATAGCTGTTTCTATGCTGGTGTGTCTGTCTACAGTTACAAGTTTGCGGCTCATTATCTGGTGCACTCTCCGGTCAAGAACGGTAAGGTCACGCCGTGTCTCTTGAAGAGTGTTAAGGAATGGGCTTATTGCCCTGAGCATGTCACGATCAGAAATAATTCCAACGAGTCTTTTATTTTCTACTACGAAAAGATGATGGAATTTTGCCGCTTTCAGGATCTCGCGAATCTTTCCGATTGAATCATCCATCTGGACTGAAAGAATGTTCTGGGTCATTACTGATTTAACCTGCATAATATTTCTCCACTGCTTATCCAGCAACATGCCATTTATTGGGGAACTAGCTTACATTGTTAATAATCTAAGTAGGTGAAATACTTTATTCAATCAATAAGAGGTTGATGATCTTGGGCTAGTAGCGAAATGACTCACATTTGATGTTGATACTCTTGCGTTAATTATGATATATGAGTCATATTGTCGCAGATGGTTGTTGGAAAAGCAGGTGAAAACCTAATGAAATCAGGATTTCTAGATAAAGTTATTGAGAGGTTGGATAGACTTGATTCAAAAAGCGTACAGGCCCAGTTCCTCCGGTTAGCTCAGGAGCGAGGCTTGCTCGAAACAATTTTTCAGTCGCTGCAGGAAGGTGTTCTGGTTGTAGATGGTGCCGGAAAGCTAAGTTATGCCAATAAGGCTGCAGAAGACATGCTTGGCTTTGCCATTGAGTCGGCTGTCGACAAGCCAGTGTCTAGATTTCTGCGTGAAATTGACTGGCAGGGTGTGATGAAGTTTGACTCTGCTGAGTGGTCCAAACTTATCAGCCGTGAAATTGAGATTACTTATCCAAGGCACAGGTTTCTGAATTTTTATGTTGTCCCGCTGTCATCTCCCGGAAAAATAGGTGGTGGGGCGGTTGTCATTCTGCGTGACATTACTAGTGACCGTGAGCAGGAGGCGAGTATTCTGGAGTCTGAGCGTATGAACGCCGTGAAACTTCTTGCAGCTGGTGTTGCGCATGAAATAGGGAATCCCTTGAATGCGTTGAATATTCATCTTCAGCTTCTTGATCGTGAGATCAAAAAGCTGTCAAAAGAAGAAGGTGACAGGTTCAGGGAGCTTGTTGATGTTGCGAGGAATGAAGTTTCCCGCCTTGATCAGATTATCACGCAGTTTTTGCGTGCCCTTCGGCCTGCAAAGCCAAAGCTCGTTCTTTCTCAGGTTGAGCCCATATTGAAAGAAACGCTTACTCTTTTGCGTCAGGAGATCAGGAACAGAAATATTGAGATCAAGGTGGATTGTCCTGAATCCCTTCCTGGCGTACGAATCGATCCCAACCAGATAAAACAAGTTTTCTTCAACATAATCAGGAATGCATTCCAGGCAATGCCTGATGGCGGTAAGCTTGGTATTGCGTTACATTCTTCAAGTCAGTATCTGGCGATCTCCTTTCGTGATACCGGGGTTGGTATAGCGCCTGAAGATTTCGGCCGGATTTTCAAGGCATATCATACCACAAAAGAAGAGGGGTCGGGTCTTGGGCTGATGATCGTACAGCGGATCATACAGGACCACGGCGGCCAGATCGAGCTGGTAAGCAAACCCAATGAGGGGACTCGTTTCACGATTCTTCTGCCGCTGGCAGAAAGGCGTGTCGGGCTGCTTACAAGGGGTAAAGAAGATATGGCCGGAGAGAGGCAGAAGAAAAGGGAAAGTGGCCGGCACAGGACAATCAAAGGCGAAGAGGCATCATCATGAACAAGGCAAAAGAGAAACAATCGATATTGATTGTGGATGATGAGAAAAATACCCGTGATGGATTGGAGCGTGCGTTACGTACAACCTACAGTGTTTACACAGCCGAAAGTGCCCAGCGTGCCCTTGCTTTGCTTGCTGATTACCAGATAGATATTTTACTGACTGACTTGAAGATGCCAGGTATGGATGGGATGACGCTCCTTCAGAAAGCTTTAGGCCGGAATCCAAAACTCATATGTATCCTTCTTACAGCTTATGGCAATGTTGAAACGGCTGTGGAGGCGATGAAGCACGGCGCCTATGATTTTCTGATGAAGCCTGTAAATCTTGATCACCTCGAAATGGTTATTACCAGGGCGCTACATTCACGGGATGTCGAATCAGAAAATGTTAACCTTCGAGTTCAGCTAGATGATAAATATGAGATGGAGAATATTGTCGGTAATTCTGCCCCGATGGCCCAGGTTTTTGACGTTATTCGCCAGGCGGCCCCGACTCAGGCCACTGTGCTTATTCAAGGTGAAAGCGGGACGGGTAAGGAACTGGTAGCGCATGCCCTGCACAGGCTAAGTACGCGTGCCAAGGGGCCTTTTGTTGCCGTTCATTGTGCTGCACTTGCTCCCAGCCTTCTTGAAAGTGAGCTGTTTGGCCATGAAAAAGGTGCGTTTACCGGGGCAGCAGCTCAGCGACGGGGCAGGTTTGAGCTGGCTGACGGAGGCACCCTCTTCCTTGATGAAATCTCCGAAACAGATGCCTCGGTTCAGGTCAAGTTGCTGCGTGTCCTGGAGGAACGTGAATTTGAGCGGGTAGGCGGTTCGGAAAAGGTG
>MHBM01000184.1 GCA_001804885.1 Lentisphaerae bacterium RIFOXYA12_FULL_48_11 | reverse complement strand
CGTGTTGTTTCCTGTCCTATGCGTGTGGTGCAGCGTATGCAGACTGGGCCGGTTTGCGTCCCATGACGGAACTGGAATTTGAGAAGGCGTGTAGAGGGCCGTTGAATCCAGTTGCCAATGAATATGCATGGGGAAGTACGACGGTAACTGCCGTTACAAATTTCTTTGGCACAGACGGCAGTGGCATGGAGACAGCGCTGCCTGCCAATGCCAATTGTTGTTACAACAACATTGCCACTGTCGGGGGGCCGGTACGGTGTGGCCTTTTTGCAACAACCAGTTCAACAAGAACGAGCTCCGGTGCTACATACTGGGGGATAATGGAGCTGAATGGAAATATGTGGGATCTTGTAATAGTCCTTGGGAATACGGCGGGGCGTTGCTTTTCGGGACTCCACGGTGACGGAAAGCTTGATGTTTCAGGCAATGCGAATGTGACTGGATGGCCAGGAATCGATGCCATAGGCAACGGTTTCAGGGGCGGAAGTTATTCGGATGGATCTGTTTTAATGCGTGTATCCGATCGCAGCTACTCTGGTAACTGGACAGACGCGAGCACAAACAGGCTCATCGGTTACCGTGCCGTGCGAACCGTGCCAATGGGGATCATACCTTAGGGTGAAACAGAGAATAGAATCATACAAGGGATAAAAGTGGTTTAAAGAATGCGGGGCGGTGCTTTTTTTGGGCGGTGTATCTCTGGCAATCTCTATTCACATGGGTTGGAAAAGGTTTCCAGTTTGATCGATATAATTATGCATAAGGGTATCAGGGGAAGGAGGAAGTGATGCGAAAAGTAATGATAGGGGTAATAATGTTTGCAGCATGGGCTGTGGTGGCGGAGGAAATCCATCCGATAAGCGTATATACTTTGGTTGAGACAACAAATGGGCATCCGATTGAAATGATGCTAGATGGGAACCCTGATACGTTTGCAGAATTGCTGGACGACACGCGTGAAGGCAAGGACACGAACACTTTGCCGCCATGTGGTGGAAGGCCAGTGACTGCTTTGTTCGTTCTGGATATGGGTTGTGAACAGAAGGTTAGCGGAATGAGGCTTGTCTCTCAGAAGTCACGATGGCTTGCACGTATGGCGTATAATGTGACTGTCTCCACATGCGGTGACGCCAAAGGCAAGGCCGATATCTGCGTGATTACAGAGAAAAAAGTGTTGCCCATAACGTTTTGTGGCGAATCAGCATTTGTCACGTGGGCACCGGTTACGGCAAGGTTCTTTAGCGTGCGAATCAATGAGTCGGACGAGGGCATGATCAATTCGCTTGGGACGTACATGACATGGTTAAACAACCCTAGCAGAGCAATTTTGGGGCATACATTCTCGGGCGATGGCCGACATTTTGTAACGGATATTGCGGAGGTGACGCTTTTTGATCGCGAACCGGAAGACTTTCCCCGGCCAAACTTGTCAAAAATAGCATATCCCCGATCCCGGCTTGAAAAGGATTGGTTGTTACAGGATGCGGGTTTCGATGACTTTGCAAGGGCGTTCATGTCGACAAACAGTGCGGAGCTTGAAAAGCGCATGGTTATGAAGGTAGCGAAGGATCTTACGGATCCGGGCGACATTGCTTTCCCAGATACCCCGGGTTGCGATCCGCAGTGGAAATCGCTTTACTTCAGATTGTGCGAGAAGCGGAGAATGGAGAGATTGCGGAATGTCACAAAACACGCGTTACAGATTGTCTATGTCAAACATTACACGTACGGCTGTAACGCCACCCTCGGGTCAGCGGAACACGTGACAGACGATCTCACCGACTCTCGCCCGCGGAACTGGACCAAGGGTGGCCAGCTCTGTTTGCTGAAAATCTTGCCGGATGGAAGTGTGACTAATGAGGTACTGTTGGACAAACCGGATGGTTGCATTCGTGACCCCAATCTGTCGTACGATGGAACACGACTGGTTTTCTCGATGCGCGACAGTTATAACGACAACGCCTATTATAATCCACATCGTTGGTCACCGAGTTTTCGTGCCCCGTTGCCGTGGGATGCGTACGAGAAACGGTGCGGCGATGACTATCATCTGTATATGATGGATCTTACGACGCGAAAGATTACACAAATTACGCGTTCACCATTCGTCAATGGACGTATTGTGCCTTGTGCAGACGTTGAACCGTGCTTTGTTTCGGCCAACAGGATTATTTTTCAGTCCACGCGTTGCGAACAGGTCATGCCCTGCCACCAGACACTGGTCTCCAATCTATATGGTTGTGATACCGACGGTGGTAATTTCCGCAGACTCGCTTTTGATGGTGCGAGTACGTTCTACCCCCAGCAGTTAAACGATGGCCGTATCCTTTACACGCGCTGGGAATATAACGATCGTAACGCCCGCTTCCAGCAGTCGCTGCTAACGATGAACGCCGACGGCACAGCGCAGATGGAGTACTACGGAAACAATTCATTTTATCCGGCCTCACTTTTGCACTTTCGGCAGGTGCCAGGCACGACTAAGATCATAGGTATCGTTTCCGGTCATCATGTTCATCAAAAGGGAAAACTTATAGTCATCGATCGTCGTAAAGGTACGCAGGGTGACAGCGGTATCGAATACGTTGCGGGGTCTGCCGTAAATGAGGAGCCGGGCCGTCATGTTTCAAACTACGCGGACGATCCGAAGGTTTCTGGTAATCGCAACGTTGTCTTCATCGATTACTTTGGGCAGTTAGGACCGCAATGGCAATATCCCTATGCTTTCGACGAGAACCACTACCTCGTGACGTTCCTACCTGAGGGGACTCTTATCGACAAGAGTGGAGTGAATCCAAATTTTGGCATCTATTATCAGACGGCGGATGGCGATCGCGAACTGTTAGCCTACGACTTGTCTGTTGAATGCAGCCAGCCTGTGCCGGTGATGGCGCGGAAGCCAGTACCCCAGCGTGGTTCTCTCATCGACTTCGCGCAGTCGTACGGGAAGTTTTACGTGCAGAACGTTTATGTTGGCCCGGGTTTGAAAGGTGTGGCGGCGGGGACAATAAAAAAGTTACGCGTGGTGGGAATCGAGTATCGTCCGATGTATCTGCACACAGGCATGATGCACTGTCCATGCGACAAACCGTATGAGGAATTTATTCCGTATGGAGGGGATGGATCCGGTGAGGCTATCACAGCTAGCGGCTCGTGGGATATCAAGCATGTGTTGGGTGAGGTGGACGTTGCGCAAGACGGTAGCTGTGCATTTGAAGTTCCCGCTAACAATGGTGTGTATTTTCAACTGCTTGACGAACGTGGTCGCTGTGTACAAACAATGCGCTCTTGGACAATGGTGATGCCTGGTGAAACGATGGCGTGCACTGGATGTCACGAGAACAAAGCACAAGTTTATCCAGTGGGACAGGGGGCGGTATCCGGTAATGTTCAAGTACAACATCTGCGTCCGATGGCGGGCCAGTTGCAGCACCCGTTACTGTCACGGATCGATCGGGAAGGGCTTCTTGCAAGTATGGACAACTATCTTGGCGTAAATACGCCCCGTTCGTGTGATCCGGATGTCACAACAGAAGGGTTCAGTTTCATTTGTAAGATCCAACCGATTCTAGACTCGCACTGCGTTAAGTGTCATGACGGAAGTACAAAGGCGGCTGGACGTCCAAATCTCACCGGAAAAGAGGCCATCGATTTCCGGAAGGGGGCCGGACGACGGTTTTCGAAGTCCTATGCAGCACTGACCGCGAATGGCCGTCAAACTACGATGCTCAACTGGTACTCGGCAACGGGACGATCCGCCATGTTACCACCCTATGCTCAGGGGTCGACACAGAGCAAAATCATGGAACATCTTGAACCGTTGCACCACGGGGTGAAAGTGAGTGATGAGGAAAAACGGCTTTTCGCATGTTGGATTGATTTGTCAATCCCCTTCGGTGGATCCTACGCCGAGGCGACCACGTGGACGCCTGACGAACGTAGAATTACCGAGTACCATCAGGACAAGCGCAAGGTTTTTGCATGGCAGGAGGTGAACATGTTACGGGCGCAACTTAATATGCAGCCCGTACCATTGAGATGTCTGCAGTCTGGTGTTTTCGAGCCTGTACGGAGCTCATCACTAGTGCAAGTTAACACTACAGCACATGTTATTAACGCTATTAAAATGAAATAGACTGTGTAATGAACGACAGGGGTATAACGCGTCGACGGATACTAGCGTTCCTTACGGCTGGAGCTATGGGAATCGGAGGAAGTCTCTACGGCCTGTCGCGTGCGGGAGTGATCCGGTTCTTGGACGAAGACGCCAAGGATGAAGACCCCGTGCAACTGCAGCGTAAGCCCTATCCGCCCGAACCCGGTCGGGAGATTTCGAGGCTTGGTTTCGGAGGCATTCGCCTGCCGATTCTTAACCGGAACGACAGTGAGATGGACTACGAGTTGGGACAGAAACTGGTGGACTATGGTGTGCGGCACGGCATGAACTATTTCGATACGGGGTGGGTTTACCACCATGGCCAGGGGGAAGTGTTCTTCGGCAAAGTCCTGAAAAAGTATCCGCGCGAAAGCTTCATGCTGGCAGACAAGATGCCGACGTGGCTGGTGCATAGCTTGGACGACGCGAAGCGTTTTTTTAAAGAGCAGCTCAAGCGCTGTCAGGTGGAGTATTTCGATAATTACCTCCTACATAGCATTAGCAAATTTGACGAGTTCCAGAACGTCTACGAGAAGATGGGTGTGCTGGACTACCTGAAAGAAGAGAAGGCGCGGGGGCGTATCAGGCACCTTGGCTTTTCTTTCCACAGCACGGTTCCCACCATGGAATACCTGCTGGAAAAGCACAAGTGGGATTTTGCGTTGATCATGCTCAACTGTCTTGAATGGGATGACGAGAACGAGCACCGGCAGAGCGGCTACCGTGCCGGGACGCTCTACCGGATGCTGACCGCGAAAAATCTGCCGGTATTCGTGATGGAGCCGCTGAGTGGCGGGCGTGTCGCGACGCTCAACAGTAAGGCGAAGAAAGTGCTGGAAGCGGCCGAACTGGGGCGGAGCTTGGCCTCGTGGGGTATGCGTTTTGCCGCTTCGCTCCCGAACGTCCAGACGCTCCTGAGCGGAATGAACAAGCTCGATCAGGTCGTTGACAACGTGCGCACACTCTCTACGGACTTCGAGCAGATGACGAAGCAGGATCACGAGACATACGGACGGGCGCTGGCGGAGTATCACAAATATCCGATTATTCCTTGCACCATGTGCAGGTACTGCATGCCGTGCCCGTACGGGGTGCTCATACCCGAGACGTTTGCGTGGTACAACTCCTTTGCGGGCGAGGGGCTGTTGCCGGCGGACGCGGGACCGAACGATTCTCAGGCGTTACGGCGCAAATTCCTCGTCAGCTACAACAACACGATACCGCCGCTCGCTCGTGCGAACCATTGCATCAATTGCCGAAAGTGTCTGATGGCGTGTCCGCAGTGGACGTTCCGTATCCCGGTCGAGATGGAGAAGATTGAACGGTTCGTGGCGCATGTCCAATCGCAGTACGATGTAAAAAAGTCGGTGAAATCCACATGCTGAGAAAAATCAGACTGGGGGTTGCGGCGGCGCTGTTTGTCTGCGAGAACCTTTTTTTTATCAGTGTCGGCATTGGGCTGGGCGTGTTCGAAAAAGTTCAGCTTGTCCCGGCGCTGCTAGCGGTGAACGTTGCGGCAATTGTTTCGATTGCGGCGGTGACGCTATTGTTCGGCCGTGTTTACTGTTCCACTCTCTGTCCCCTAGGCGTGTTTCAGGACCTCGTGATTGGTGCGGTGCGCATTTTTGCGAAGAAACGCTTCGCCTATGCGTCGGCACATACGGTGCTACGCTATGCCATCTTGGCCCTCGTGGGCGTTGCGTTCGCGTTCGGTTTTGCGGCCGTGCCCGCACTGATCGACCCCTACAGTCTGTATGGCCGCATCGCGACGCATTTGCTGCAACCCGCGGCGTATGCGGTGAACAACGTGGCCGCATGGATCGCGGACCGGTCGGGGCATCCGCTCATTTTCAAACAGGAGATTTTTATCCGCAGCACGTTGGCTTTTTCAGTTGCCACCGCCTCGCTCGCCGCCATCGGTTTCTTGGCGGCGGTATGGGGACGTCTCTACTGCAACACGGTTTGCCCGGTGGGAAGTCTGCTGGCGGTACTAAGTCATCGGCCGCTCTTCCGTATCGCCATCGATAGAGAAAGGTGTGTGGGTTGCGGTCTTTGTGCTAAGGTATGCAAGTCAGTATGCATAGATGTAAATGCACACACTGTTGACAATAGCCGATGCGTGGATTGTTTTGACTGTTTGGAATCGTGCCACAACGGGGCAATCCGATACACAGCGGGGGCGATAGGAAAGCCGAAATGCCTATCAACGTCGAGTTATACGAAAGAACCGGAATATCGTGGCCGATGTTTTTTTCTAATGGGGATGGCATATTTTGCGGCGACGACAGCGGTGGCGATCGTGCGTAAGCATATCTGGCCCGTGCCCGTACTCGTGCCGGAGAATCCACCTATCTCGCCGCCTGGATCTGGCGGGAGCGGAAACCTTTTAATGCAGTGTACAGCCTGTCATCTGTGCGTAGCGAAATGCGAGGGACGTGTTCTCCGGCCCGCACTATTAGAATACGGGTTGGGAGGTGTGATGTTACCTAGACTCGATTATTCGCGCGGTTTCTGTGGATGGGACTGTAACGCGTGCGGCGAGGTTTGCCCCAACGGGGCGATCCATCCACTTACCCTAGAGGAAAAACGGAAGATAAGAATAGGTCGAGCGGTCTATAACCGCGTACAGTGTGTGCTGGTGGCCGATAAGGTGAGTGCGTGCGGCAACTGTGCAGAACACTGTCCGACGAAAGCGCTGGTGCTGGTGGAGGAAAAGGACAAAAAGAAATATCCGCATATCAACGAGAACTTGTGTATCGGTTGCGGAGCGTGCGAGTTCCACTGTCCGGTAAAACCGTTGGCAATTCATGTCATCGGAATAAAGTAAATCTTACCTGAAAACTGCTTATATAACAAGTTTGATTGGAGTCTTTCATTTTCTCAGCAAGGTTATAGGAAGCACCTATGATCTTGCCTGAAACGTCTCATATCTATGCGCAAAACGTCGTATCAGATTGCATGTCGTGTAGGATAATTCGAAATGATTATGGGAAGGTTATTGCTTCTAAGATGGGGCGTGTCCCGTATTATTTTTGAAAAAAAGCAAGAATTGGACCTCAGAATGTGTTGTTTAAATGCAAAGGCACGATTCTTCTTTGTAATATTTGCAGTTGCTGGTTGCAGTATTACGAATGCTGTATCCGAGGACAGATTCAAGGGGACGGCACGTGATGGGTATGACGGATTATTATTGATCCAGATGAATGACCATCTTCGATACAAAGGAACTGCAAAAGATGGATACGACCGAAAGTGTTTTGTGCAGACATACGATAGACTGCGGTTTAGGGGCGCGGGCTATGATGGGTTCGATATGAAGAGAGGTTATAATCTGCCCGTGGCAGTGTTTGGCATTACGTTTATCTTTTATTGAGGTAAGATAAGAGTAGAGCGGGGCAGTCCGTGTTCGCTCTGAAGCTTCCCTCTTCGCCAAGGCTTCGCAGGACAAGACGACGGGACAAGCCGGACCTGTCGGAAAAGATTACGAGTTGCGATTACGATTTTATGATTATGACATACAGACTGTGATGAACAGGTGCTGATATGAAACTATGGTTTGCATTTATCGCATTATTGATGTTTGCCGCTGTGGTTATCCTTGCAGCGCCTGAGGATAGGTTTCTTGGAGCGAGTTATGACGGATATGACAGGGGAAGTTATATCGTTCCTTCATATGCAGATAATCGGTTTTATGGATCCGTATATGATGGTTTTGCTATTTGTTCAACGACGAATACATCTATTCCAATGATACGCCATGGGTTGGTGTTGATTATCCGGTAAAAAGAAACGGCGCGCCTGGCAGTCGCGCCCTACCGTGTGGAAACATGTGGAATGGGGTTGCTTTTGGTAGGGCGGGACGGATCGGCCCGCCGTGGAAGAGAAATAACCGCAGATGAACAGGATGAAGATGGAGGATGGAATCTGCCACGAAGGGCACAAAGTGCACCAAGTCGGAAATAAGAAAAGATGAAGCAATAATCTTTCTTGCCTAGAGTCCTTTGTGATCTTTGTGGAGAGTCTTTAATTTAAGAATAGCGGACCACATGCAGTAAACACACCCAATGTCGCTATTCAAATGCGTTGATGTGCCGAATGGCGCATCGCGTTATGGTTGTCGGGATGCAATGTCCCGGCAACCTGAGATTTCTATTGACGGAGTGAAGGAGGAGTAATGATGCAAGTTTACGGGGAGGTTGGCGGTAACGTGGAAGAATATGTGCAAGTGCCTGAGCTTGTTCTTAAAGGCATAGTTCATGATCTGAATAACTCGCTTTGTGTGATTAGAGAGAGTGTTCCTTTTATTCGTAAGTCATTGTCAGGGGACAATAATAATTGTGTTTTTCAGATGCTTGGAGATCTAGAAGCTGCATCCTGTCATTCCGTGGAAATAACCAGGCAGTTACATGATTTGATCGTAAAACGCCAATCGGAAAACAAGATAGCTGA
>MHBM01000183.1 GCA_001804885.1 Lentisphaerae bacterium RIFOXYA12_FULL_48_11 | reverse complement strand
ATGAAAGTCAAATATGCGCCAGCGCCGGATGCCCAAAACGGTAACAAGACCCTGGACGCCAAATCCATTAAAGACATCCGGGAGATGCTCATATTATGATACAGCCAGGGAATGCCATATGTATCCCGGATGACCCAAGACGGGTATTTCTGCCATTTCAGCGCCGGTGGATTGATGATTCATCCCGGCTCAAGCTCATGGAAAAATCCCGGCAGATCGGGGTGTCCTGGAGTACGGCCGATGCCTGCGTTGAGAGGACCGCAGCAAAAGAAAACCGGCATGATCAATGGATATCCAGCCGGGACGAGATCCAGGCAAGGCTTTTCCTTGAAGACTGCAAGCGGTTTGCCTCCATGTATGATGCCGCAGCCAAGGATCTGGGGTCCGTTATCATTGATGAAGACAAAAAGATTACCGCCTATGTCATGTCCTTTGCAAACGGTAAGCGCATCCATTCCATGAGTTCCAACCCGGACGCCCAGGCCGGCAAACGAGGCGGCAGGGTCCTGGACGAATTCGCCCTTCACCCGGACCCAAGAAAGCTTTATTCAATTGCCTACCCCGGCATCACCTGGGGCGGTCAACTGGAAATCGTTTCCACCCACCGGGGCAGCGCTAATTTTTTTAACGAGCTGGTGGAGGATGTCAAAGAACGGGGCAATCCCAAAGGCTTTTCACTGCATACCGTGACCCTTCAGGATGCCCTGGATCAGGGTTTTTTGTTCAAGCTTCAGCAGGTTCTGTCGGAGGATGATGAACGCATGGCCATGGATGAAGCGCAATATTTTGAGTTTATCCGCAAAGGCTGTGCATCGGAAGAACAGTTTCTCCAGGAATACATGTGTCAGCCGGCCGATGATGAAGGGGCCTTTCTGACCTATGACCAGATTGCTGCCTGCGAATACCGGCCAGGTGATGAATGGGAGCTGACCGGCACGGAAAAACAATTGTATCTGGGGGTGGATGTGGGCCGCACCAGCGACCTGACGGTCATGTGGCTCAATGAAAGAGTGACGGGCAATCATTTTACCCGCAAGGTCATCACCCTTCAGGGCCGGACATTTTCAGAACAGGAGGAAATCCTTTATGAGCTTTTGGCCAATCCGGTGGTTAGGCGGACCTGCATTGATTCGACGGGTCTGGGTATGCAGTTTGCTGAACGCGCGACAGAGAAATTTGGCACTTACCGGGTGGAGGCGGTCCGGTTTTCGGCCCAGGTTAAGGAAGAGCTGGCCTATCCGGTACGGGCTGCCTTTGAAGACAAGGCCGTCAAGATCCCCAGGGATGACAAGATCCGGGCGGACTTAAGAGGCATCCGCAAAAAAACCACAGCTGCAGGCAATATCCGGTTTGAAGCGGACCGGGGACCGTCGGGTCATAGTGACAGATTCTGGGCACTGGCATTGGCCATCCATGCGGCATCAGATCCGCCCGGTGAAGTCAAATACGAATCCACCATCAAACGTCGATTTTCCCGACCAGGAGCCTGGTAATGATAACGCTATATGATCAGTTCGGACGGCCCATACAGCGGCCGGAAAAGAAACCGGATAGACGGCCCCTGGCGGCTGCTCCCCTGACCAATGCATTCCGGGATTATGTGGCTGACGGGCTGACGCCGCAGCGCCTGGCAGGCATTTTAAAGGAAGCCGATGCCGGAGATCTGAGACGTCAGGCCGAACTCTTTGACCAGATCGAAGAAAAGGACGCGCATATCATCGGTGAAACCAGCAAGCGCAGAAACGTCATCCTGGATGCCGAGTTTGAAGTCACCCCGGCCAGTGAGGACAGGCGCGATGTAAAGGTGTCCGAGGATGTTGAATTGATGCTTTCGGAGATCACGGACTGGGCTGATGTGCTGGTATCCATGCAGGATTCCGTCGGCAAGGGGTTTGCCTCCTTTGATCTGAAATGGGAGATATCCGAGGGCCAGGCATGGGTGGGGGATTTTGATTTTCTGGAACAGAAGCGCTGTCTTTTTACGGATAGTGCAGGAGTCCTTTCCCGTGTGCCGAGACTGATTACGGATGAGAGCCCCATGGGTATGGATATCCCGGCATGGAAGGTGATGATGCACCGGTATGGCGGAAAATCCGGCCATGTCACCCGGTCCGGGATCTACCGGATCTGTGCATGGTGGTATCTGTTCAAGAACTATTCCATCAAAGACTGGGTGGTGTTCTGTGAGGTTTACGGCATGCCGCTGCGCCTGGGCAAATATGACTCAGGGGCCACACCTGAAGATAAGAATGCCCTTGAGATAGCTGTCCGGGCACTGGGCTCTGATGCGGCCGGGATTATCTCCAAAGCCACGGAAATCGAGTTTATCACCGGCAGTAAAGGTTCGGTATCCGGAGACCTGTATGAAAACCTGGCCCGGTTCGGCAATAAGGAAATGAGCAAAGCCATCCTTGGCGCCACACTGACGGCAGATTCGGACGGCAAAGGCAGTTATGCCCTGGGCAATGTGCACAATGATGTGCGGATCGACCTGATCAATGCCGATTGCCGGGCCATTGCCGCCACGGTCCGGACCCAGCTCATCCGTCCCTATGTGGGGTTCAACTACGGCTGGGATACGCCCATCCCCAAATATATGGGCCGGTTTAAAAAAGAAGATCTTGCCGCAGGCGCGGAGATCCTTGATAAATTTGCCGACCGGATGGATATCCCGGTGTCCCATGTCCGGAAAAAATACAATATTCCTGAGCCCCAGAAAGGCGAAGAAATACTTCGGGCAAAAACAAGCCCAATTTCAGCCCGGCTTGAAAACGGACCCTGCTATATAGCCGGAGCCTCAAACCCTGCCGAGAATCGAATTCTCGACACCACAGACCTGATTTCCGGCAGGCTGGAGGATGAGACTGATGTTCATATTCTGGGGATGCTGAAAGCGGTGAAAAATATCATGGCGGATTCAGGGTCCCTGGAAGAGGTCCGGGAGAAACTTTCCGGGGCCTTCCCGAAAATGGATACAGCGGATCTCGGTGAACTGATTGCAAAAGCCATGATGACATCCAGCCTGATCGGCAGGCAGGAGGTGATGGATAATGAGTAACCTGAAGGTCACAAGTAAGATCACCCGGGAATACGGAGGCAGGCCATTTGATGAAGCTATTGCCTTTTTCCGGCAGAAACTGAATATCCCCACAGAGCATTGGGATGATCTCTGGAAGGAACAGCACGCAAAAGGTTTCATGGTTGCAGGCGCCATGAAAGCAGAACTGCTTACAGACCTTCGGATTGCTATGGATAAAGCCATTTCTTCCGGCACCACCCTGAAAGATTTCAGAAAAGATTTTGACAAGATTGTTGAGAAGCACGGCTGGATTTACAAGGGCGGCCGCAACTGGCGGACCAAGGTTATCTATGACACTAACGTGAGAACAGCATATATGGCCGGCCGGTATCAGCAGATGACAGACCCGGACGTAACTGCGCTCAGGCCTTATTTTCTATACCGGCATGGAGACTCCAGAAACCCAAGGCCTCATCATCTTGCTCTTGATGGACTGGTGCTTAGGTATGATGATCCGTTCTGGAAAACCCACTACCCGCCCAACGGGTGGGGCTGCAAATGCAAGGTGCTCTCTTTGAGCAAACGGGATCTTGCAAAGATGGGCAAGACCGGGCCGGATAAGACCCCGGAAATCGAAACCAGGACCTATGAAGATCGCAACGGCAATAAAAGCCAGGTGCCGGTGGGGATTGATCCGGGATTTGATTATAACGTGGGGAAGGCTGCATGGGGAAGCCGTATATCTCAGACAGCCATGGATGCCTGGCGAAAGCAGGGCTCAGGGGCCTGGGAAAAACTGAGCGCTGGAAATTATATCACCCTGGGCCGTCCCGAGGTTATCCCGGCGGATACACCGGTTGCCGCTGTCAATCACAAAGCAGATACGTCCATCCCGGGCATGCAGAAAGACATTGAATCTGTCATTGGAGGATCTGAGCGGATATTTTCGTTTTCTAAGGGTGAGATGTCCTGGGATGTGATGGTAAATGCATCGGTTCTGGCCGAGCATATTGACCCTGCCCGGGCAAAATATATTCCCTTTTTGCCGGAAACCCTCTTCGACCCTTTCGAGATATGGATGGCATTTGAAAAGCACAAAGGGACGGGAAAAGTAGTCTTGAGGCAGAGAATCATCAAGGGCATCGACATGGGCAGAAAGCAAGGTATGTTGGTAGTGACAAATTCAGTGAACGGGGTCATGGAGGCCTGGACCATGATCCCGTCAGAAAGAATTAAATACCTGCAAAATCAAAGATACGGAGAATTGGTATGGAAAAGAAATTAGGGCCTCACTTCCCAGGATTAAGCGGGCAGATAGTGAAACCTGTGGGTTCCTGGACCAGTTTTCACCACCTGGCAATAAATTAACACAGGCAGAAAGGAATCGCAATGCATAACCCAAAGGTCACACATAAAATTTTACACCTGATATCCAAATTTTTAGACGACAAAACCGCTCCGGAATGGATGCTTCTGTTTGCCGCCGGATGGGGCACCCTGGCGACGGGAGAAAAGTTCCTGGTGGACCTGGAAGCCTTTGGCCTGATCCAGGCGAACATTGCGTCCAGAGGCAATGAAGTGGTGTTTGATTATGAACACGCTTCGCTGGAAAAACAGGCGGCGCCGGCGTCTGGTTGGATAAAAGAGCTGGCCTGGGAAGACGGCGCCGGTATTCGGGCCAGAGTGGACTGGACCGAAGCTGCAGCAAAATTCATAGCCGCCAAAGAATACCGGTATTTTTCCCCTGTTTTTTATGTACGAAAGAGTGACAGCCGGGTCTGTGGTCTGGATAGTGTGGCCCTGACAAACAGACCGAAAACAACTTATTTAACACCGATCCTGGCAAAACTTTCCGCTGGGGTCATCAACAAGGAGGAAGAAATGGATCGAAAAAAATTAATTGCAGCCCTGGGGCTGAAAGATGATGCAACCGATGCCGAGATCCTGACAGCAGTTGCAACCCTGGGCATCAAACTTCCCATGACAAAGGAAGTGACAAAGGAGGTGGTGCCAGGCGCCATCATTGCCGCCCTGGGGCTGAAAGACACGGATGACACATCCACCATCGTGGCCGGTATACATGCCCTGAAACAGGCCGGTACCGGTGCGGTGTCCCGGGATGAGTTTGATGCCCTGCAGGCCAAACTGGCGGAACGGGATGCAACCGATGCCGTGGATGCAGCCATGAAGACCGGCAAAATTGCGCCGGCTCAAAAGGACTGGGCAATAAACTATGCCAGGCTGGACCTAAAAGGATTCAATACTTTTGTTGCCATGGCGCCGGCGGTGATCCCGGTGAATCAGTTGCCGGGCTATACACCTGAAACCGACACCACGATTCGAAACGATGCCGTGGCCCATGTGGCGTCACTCATGGGAGTAGATCCGGCAGATATCAAAAAATATGGGGAGGATACAAAATGACGGCATTAACAAAAGACCGGGATACCCGGAAAAAACCCGGCCAACTGGGAGAGGGGCCGGTGGCGGCATCCGCCTTAATTTACGGCGGGGCAATAGTCTGCATGAACGCAGGCGGATATCTCATCAAAGGCAGCGATGCGGCCGGATTGACCATCGCCGGGATATCCACAGGCAGGTTTGATAATTCAGCCGGGACAAACGGGGCACTTACCGGAGTCTTTGAACGGGATGGGCTCCATCTTATGAATTTAGGCACAGTCATCACCCAGGCCAATGTCGGAGATCCGGTCTATGTGGTGGACGATCAGACCGTTGACCTTGCGGATAACGTAATCCATTTTATCCTGGCCGGCGTGATCGCGGAAATGTTTACCACCACCCTGGCTTATATCGATATTGCTCCGGCCATCGAACTGCAGGATGTGTTTACCCAGGTTCCGACAGATATCACAGACCCGGGCAATGCCGGCGCGATTGCAGTGACCCGGTCCGGATGCTGTGCCATCACAACGGCCGGGGCGGAGACAAGAACTCTGGCGGTCCCGGCCAAAACCGGAATCAAGCTTTCCATATCCATGGATGTGGACGGCGGTGACTGCGTGATTGCAGCGGCATCGGCCATCAACCAGACCGGCAACAACCGGATCACCCTGAACGATGCCGGAGACACCATTCTGCTTGAGTCTGTAAAAAAGGCCGGGGTGATCATCTGGCGGATCAGCGCTAACGACGGGTGCACCCTGGCAACGGTATAGCCTTTAACCTAATTTACACAGGAGGATTTACAACATGTTAGTAAACAGAGCGAATATAGAGGCGGTCTTCATCACCTTGAAAACCGTTTTCAACAAGGCGTTTAGCGTCGCTCCCAGTCTGTGGGAAAAAACCACAATGAAGGTGCCGTCCGGCGGATCACAAAATGATTATTCCTGGCTGGGCCGGTTCCCGAAGATGCGCAAATGGATCGGGGACAAGGTTTTCAGGAAGCTGTCCGCACATAAATACACGGTTGCCAATGATGATTGGGAGGCCACTGTGGCGGTGGACCGTAACGATATTGAAGATGATAATATCGGGATTTACAGCCCCATGGCCCAGGATGCAGGGTTTTCCGCAAAACAGCTCCCGGATGAAATTGATGCGGATCTGAAAAATAATGCCTTTACCCAGAAATGCTATGACGGGCAGTATTTCTATGATACGGATCACCCGGTGACCAATGCCAATGGTGTGGAATCGTCCGTATCAAACAAAGGAACATCTGCCCTGTCATCTGCAAGCGTTGCAGCCGTGACAGCATCTTATGGAGCTGGACGCCTGGCAATCATGAGTTTTACAGATGATGAAGGCCGTCCCCTGGGACTGGTTCCGGATCTGCTTGAAGTTCCGCCTGCCCTGGAAGCCACGGCCCGGATGATCTGTGAAAGCGACAAGCTTGAAGATGACAAGCCAAACCCTTACAAGGGAACGGCCACCTACATGGTCAATCCACGTATCACCAGCTCAACACAGTGGATGCTGCACTGCACCAGGCAGCCTCTGAAACCTTTTATTTATCAGGAACGAAAAGCCCCTGTGTTTGTCAAACAGACAGACCCGGAAACGGATGATGTGTTTTCCCGAAAGCAATTTAAATTCGGGGCAGAAGCAAGGGCTGCGGGCGGGTATGGATTATGGCCGCTTAGCTATGGCTCCACCGGCGCCGGCTCATAATAATATCAACTAATTTTAAAAACCCCAGAGAGAGGGTGCAGGGGGCGCCTCCTGCACCCATATTATAAGGAGGCAATATGATAATGATACGATCCCTTTATGAAGGGTTCAGACGCGCCGGCCAGTCCTTTACAACAAAACAGCAGCAGCAATTTTCTGACGATCATTTTACCGAAGATCAGCTTGTTGCCCTTGAAACCGAACCCATGCTGGAAGTTAAAATACTGCCGGATCTGCCAAAACCGGACCCGGCAGAAGAGGTAGATACCAGGGCGGTTTTGGAAGGGCATACCGTGGCCAGGCTGAAAAAAGAGTGCGATGCCATGGGTATTGAATACCCGGCAAATGCCACAAAAGCCGTACTGGTTGAATTGCTTCTTAAAAACACCGCACCGGCACCGGAGGTATGATGTACTGCACCCTCAATGACATACTGGACATGATGGATGAGGCGGAAATCATCCGGTACACGGATGATGATGATACCGGCGCTGTCAATACCGCTGTGACGGATAAGGCAATTACCGGGGCAGGCGCTTTGATTGAGTCTCACCTGGCGGTCCGGTACACCGTTCCCGTATCACCGGCGCCGGATATTGTCCGGGAGCTGGCCGTGGATATTGCCATCTATAAAATTCAAAGCAGGCGGGGCCAGTCCCCGGAAGAAATCCGTAAAAAATATGAGGATGCAATTAAATACCTGGAAAAGGTTGCATCCGGAAAAATCATTCTTCCCGGGGCATCGGCCGCCCCAACCGGCATTGGATCAGATGCCGTGACCATCACAACCAGCACCCGGATTTTCAGCCGGGAATCCATGAAAGGATACTGATATGGCCGGGGATGGCGTTCTTTATACATGGGATGACAAGGATCTTCAGGACATGATTGCCAAGGGCATAGGGCGGATCAATGATATGACGCCCGTCATGAAAAATTTTGCTGACTATATGGTCCTGCAGACAGACACCCGGTTCAGGGACGAAGAAGCTCCGGACGGGTCCGGGTGGCAGGAATTGAAGCCTGCGACATCGGCCCGGAAAGAAAAAATGAAGGGCGCCATAAACAAGATTCTACAGCAGGGTGGATATCTTCGCCTGGTGCATCCGCATCATGACAAGGACAGCGCCGGAGTGTTTTCCGACCGGGTATATGCAGCCATCCATAACCGTGGCGGCTTTGCAGGGCCGGGAAGGAAAGTAAAGATACACAAGCGTGAATTTCTAGGATTTAACGATGCAGATATTCAGGAATTTGTCGAGACCTGCAAAGACTGGATCATCATGGGACGGAGGGCATAATGAAAGGACTGCTTCTTGCGATTAAAAACGAATTGTCAGGCTTGTTCACAGGCCTTAGGGACAGTGACATCTATTTGCTGCCGGATGCAAACATCCTTCCGGATGGCGCACGCCTGCCCTGCATCGGCATCAAGGACGGTAAAACAGGCATCTCAGAGCTGCCCTGCGACACACTTTTAAACACCTTGCCGGTTGAGGTCTACTGCTTTGACAAGCTGGTTTCGGGGGATGACTGTATTTTGGATTTTCTGGACAAAGGCAAGTTGATTTTTGATAAACTCAGGGGCAACGACCTTACCGGATATGTCCGGGAGGTGTCCCCCATCTCGGCAACGCCCATAGATTTGATGTACACCAAAACAGGCCTGATCCTGAGAAAAGGCTATTTTTTTGAATATGAAAAACTGGAGGAATAACCCATGTATAAACTAAAAAACGGCCAGGAGGCGTTTGAGATCGTTGACGGTCCGGATGCAGGCCTGAAGTTTGAAAGAGAAAAAACCTATGCAGAGGCGCCCAAAGGCTATGAGTCCCGGTTTGAAAATAT
>MHBM01000182.1:8963-9145 GCA_001804885.1 Lentisphaerae bacterium RIFOXYA12_FULL_48_11 | reverse complement strand
TTGAACTCGTCCTCGATGCCTTCCCAGCCGGTGAGGCGGATCGCGGCGGCCTTGCTGACGAAGCTGGCGTCCTGCTCGACCGTGATGAACACCTCGCCGGGGCGCGCCTTGTCGGCCTTGGCGCCGACGATCTGGTTCAGCTTGCGCCGGCTGTTGGCCAGCTCGTTGAGCGCTGCCTTGAC
>MHBM01000182.1:6999-8897 GCA_001804885.1 Lentisphaerae bacterium RIFOXYA12_FULL_48_11 | reverse complement strand
CTCGACCGGCTGGGAGAAATGTGAGCGTATTTACCCTGTGCCGCCTGATGCGGTTTCTCTCCAGTTCAGTCCGTGTAACCTTGGCGCGTCCGGTACGGTAGAGTTCAAGAAGATTTCCCTGACGGTTCATCGTGAACGTGCTCTGATTAAAGCTGATGCTGTCCTGCCTGCAGGTGCCGGGAAGAATCCGTGGAGCCTGAATGATGCATGGCGGCAGGTCACACCCGTGCGGGAGAAAATCTGCTTGAACGGGTTGTGGGGCTTCCGGCCCGTTGTTAAGGGGGAATCAACAGGAACGGTGCCGGCAGCCGGGGACTGCTGGGGCTGGTTCAAGGTGCCGGGAATCTGGCCGAATAACCTGCTGGACGATACAGGCAGTGCTCAAAAGATATGGCTTGCCCCGTGGCTTGAGGAGAGATTGGACCCTGTGGCAGTTGAGCAAGCGTGGTACAAGCGGCGCATTTCAATCCCGGAATCCTGGGGTGGTCGGCGCATTCTGCTTAACTTCACCATGCTGCAGACACATGCCAGCGTTTTTGTGGATGGTGTTACCTGCGGCGAATTGTGGTATCCGGGCGGTGACCTGGACCTGAGCGGCAAGTTGAAACCCGGCAAGGAACACGATCTTGTTTTCCTGGTGACAGCACGGCCTCTTACAAGCGAAAAGAATGCCTTTATGGCGCCGGACCGTGTGATCACCGACAAGGCCAGTGTAAAACGGAAGGGTATTACGGGGGATTTATTTCTCTGTTCCATGCCTGCGCAGGGGCGGCTGGATGATGTGCAGGTAATTACTTCGGTTCGCAACCGGACAATTACCTTTGCGGCTGAAACTGTAAACCTCGGCACTGGCGTTTTCAAATTAAGTGCTGATGTGGTTGGGCGGTCCGGTGACAGGGAGAAATTTGAATCAGAGTCATTGACTCCTGACGCTTCAGGAAAACTTATTTTTACGGCCGCGTGGCGTGATGTGAAGAAGTGGGATACGAATGCTCCTGGCAATCTTTATGACGCGACAATTACTCTTAAGAATCAGGATGGTGGCGTTATTGACACATTACCGCCGGTTACATTCGGATTCAGGGAGGTGCGCCTGGATGGACGGAATATTCTGCTGAATGAAATCCCTGTTCATCTCCGGGCGCTGCATAATACCTCGGCCAATGGCGGCGCTGATAATGCTTCGAAAGAGGCAGTACGTGAAATGTGCCGCAGGATGTTCGAATACGGTTTTAATGCAATCATCGGCGGCAATTACGATTTCACTCCCGGGTCTGTGAGCTATCTTGATGGCCTGCTTGCTGCATGTGATGAAACCGGCATGCTGATGACTTTTACATTGCCGCATATTAAGGATTTTGGAAACAAACTTGATGTCCCGGATGTGGCAGAGCTTTACCGGAAACAGGCTGAATGGCTGGTCCGTCGCGTACGCAATCATCCATCTGTAATTTTCTACTCCCTCAATCACAACTGCACGGGCTATTACGGGGACCAGAATCCTTTGAAGATCGACGGTGTGTATGAGATTCCGGAAACAGAGGAAACACGCAGCAAGTGGTGGGTCAGGAACAGAAAGCAGGCCCGGATCACGGATACAATCGCCAAGGCACTTGATCCGACAAGGCCGGTATATCATCACCAGTCCGGCAATCTGGGCGATATGCATACGGTTAATTGTTACCTTAACTGGGCGCCGGTCCAGGAACGCAGCGACTGGCTTGAACACTGGGCGACTAAAGGTGTAAAGCCGCTCTTTTTTGTAGAATGGGGTTTGCCGCATATTTCCAGCTGGTCAAGTTATCGCGGACCCCAGTTTATCTGGCGGTGCGAGGCTTTCCAGAGCCTGTGGGCTTCTGAATTTGCAGCGCAGTTTTGGGGCGATGCAGCGTACAGGG
>MHBM01000182.1:786-6977 GCA_001804885.1 Lentisphaerae bacterium RIFOXYA12_FULL_48_11 | reverse complement strand
CCTGGACCATGAGGAAACTTTATGGGCGAGGGGCAAGCCCTTTTACTGGAGCCATTTAAATCAGCCGCTTCGTGATCTCTCGCAGAATTATTCAGATGTGCAAGCGCTGTTTGCTAATGATAACTGGCGTGCGCACCGCACATGGGGTGTTTCGGCCATGTTGCCGTGGGACCAGGGTGATTTCTGGAATCGAACAGCGCCAACCGAACCGAGGGAAAACAAGAACATGTTTGCTGATTTAAAATGCCCCGGCATTGTCCCGGACAGGTTTCTGTCGGATGGACAATACATCAATGATCCCGGCGATCCGAAATCATTTGCTCCCACCTCTGTCGGGAAGGCTTTCCAGCGCTGGAATATGCCGGATTGCGGGTACATTGGTGGTACAGGTGAAGCGCTTACGTCAAAAGATCATCTTTATGTGCCTGGTGCTGAGGTGAAGAAGAGCCTTGTAATTCTAAATGACCGGCGACAGAAGCAAAAAGTGAAATGGGAATGGTCTGTCTGGCAGGGGGAGAAGAAAATTGAAGAAGATGACGGACGTGCAAGGGTTGAAGCCGGAGCACAGGCTGTTGTGCCGGTATCGTTCAAGATTCCGGCCCGTGCGGCCGATTGCTCGTTGCATCGTCTTTCTGCCAGGTTTGATTTTGAAGATGGCGTATCTCAGGTTGATGAGTTGCAGCTGAACGTGGTCGTCCCTCCGCAAAAACCTGTTATGAAGTCAAAGGTGTTGCTGATTGATTCACATGGACTGACCTCTTCGTTGTTTGACCGTCTTGGGATTGCGTACCAGAAGTTTGAAGGCGCGCATGTGCCTGTTGCCGGTGAAATTGTTGTGGTCGGGCGTGAGTCGCTTGATGCGAAAGGATTGCCCGGGCTTGGAAAGATCGGGGATGGCGCAAAAGTACTGGTGTTCGAGCAGAAGGCTGAGGTGCTGGAGGGATTGCTCGGATTCCGTATTGCAGAGCGTGGTTCACGGTTGTTATTTCCGCGGTATAAACATCCGGTGACGGAAGGTTTGGACAAGGCGTGTTTCCGTGACTGGTCGGGTTCGGCTACCCTGATAGCGAACAATCTTGAAGGTTTGCCTGAAACCGAAACTCATGATCCGAAATGGAAATGGTGCGGCTTTGAAAATACTCATGTGTGGCGCTGTGGGAATAGAGGCAGTGTTGCATCAGTCCTGATTGAAAAACCGGGTCGCGGCGACTGGCGTGCATTGCTGGATGGTGAATTTGATCTACAGTATTCACCACTTCTGGAAATGGTTGAAGGCAAGGGGCGGGTTATTTTCTGTCAGCTGGATGTGACAGGCAGGACCATCAACGATCCGGTGGCTGACAGGATGGTGGTTAACCTCCTTTCGTATCTTGATAGTGCGGTACCGACTGCCAGGCGTATTACTGTCACCATGGGCGATGGCAGGGACAAGTGCACGGAGCTGCTGGGGCAGTTGGGGGTTATAAGCGGTCCGATGGGCGCCGGTCTGGGTACCGGTACGTTACTTGTTGCAGGACCCGGCTCAGTTCCTCCAAGGGATTTGGCGTCGGCCATTGAAAAAGGCTTGAATGTGGTATGCCTCGGATTGTCAGAAACCGATTTAAAGGCGTGGTGTCCTGTTGAGGTAAAAGCGGGTCATGTCAAAGAATGCTCTAAAAGGATTGAAAATGTGCCTCCGGAATTAAACGGGCTTTCAAATTCGGATTGGTACTGGCATGGCCGGCTTGAATATGATGCCCTGCAATCTTCCGGCACATCATCGGGAGATTCCAATCCTGCTTTACGGGTGATACGGCATGGGTTGGGGCGTATGGTATTGTGCCAGGTGCCACCGTGGATGATTGATGAAAAGGCAAAACCATACCTGCGTACCAGCAAGCGGCGTGCAAATTACATGGTTGCCAGGATTCTTGCAAACATGGGAGCGGATTTCCGGACTCCACTAAATGAACGTTTTACAAGCCCGGTTGAAAAAGCGTGGCTTAACAGCTTTTACCTGGACGTGCCGGTGGCGGATGATGATCCGTACCGCTATTACCGGTGGTAGGGAGAATTCATACAAGGAATAGACGATATCTTCCAAGAAGTTCAGAGGGTAATTTTCTATTGTTGCAGGAAACACCAGGAGGAAAAATATGAGAACCAATGCCAGTTTGTTTACCCGTCGCGCAATGCTGTCTAATACTGCCAGGGCTGCTGTCGGCCTTTTGGCCTGTTCCTCTTTGGCGCCTCTGTTTGCCGCGCAGGAAAAACGCCGGTTCAAGATAGGCGCCTGTGACTGGTCTATCGGCAAGATGTGTTCTCCTGATGCCATGAAGGTTGCAAAGGAAATTGGTCTGGATGGCGTGCAGGTCAGCCTTGGTAACGTCAAAAATAACATGCATCTCCGGACAAAAGAGGTGCAGCAACAGTATAAAGATGCTGCCAGCCAGAATGGCGTTGAGATCGCATCTCTGGCGATAGGCGAAATGAACAGTGTTCCCTACAAGAGCGATCCTCGCACGATCGAATGGGTGAGTGATTCCGTGGATGTGATGCAGGCGCTGGGTGTGAAGGTCTGCCTGCTGGCATTTTTTGGAAAAGGTGATTTGAGGGACGACAAGGCCGGCATTGACGAGGTTGTTAAGCGGTTGAAGGATGTGGCACCCAGGGCGGAGAAGGCGGGTGTTATCCTTGCCATCGAAAGTTATCTCAATGCAGACCAGCACATGGATATCATCCAGCGTGTCGGCTCGCCTGCAGTCCAGGTTTATTACGATGTCTGTAACTCGACGGACAGGGGATATGATATCTACAAGGAAATCCGACAGCTTGGGAAACTTATCTGTGAATTCCATGCGAAAGAGAACGGGTGCCTGCTTGGCAAGGGACCCGTTGACTTCAAGAAGGTTCGTGAGGCTATGGACGATATCAGCTATACCGGCTGGATACAGATTGAAGGCGCCGTTCCGAAGGGATCGCCCATGCTTGAAAGTTACGTGACCAACTGCAAATTTCTGCGCGGAATATTCTCTTCTAATGCGTAAGCTTGTGGGACCTGGAAGGATATATGTATAGGAAAAGAGTGGAGCTGGTTGCCCTGGTGTGGCTGGGGATGTTTTCTTTTTATATTTCTTCAAATGCTGCCGTGAACAGTGGTAGTCCTATTGTATCCAGGCATGGCGCTGGTTCTCAATATCTTTCGTACGAAGGTCTGGTTATGTGCGGTTACCAGGGGTGGTTTCGTGCGGAAGGTGATGGGGCGGGCAGGGGATGGGTGCATTACTGTTCTGGTGGCCGGTTTGACCCTGTACATCTCACTGTTGATCTATGGCCTGATGTTTCGGAATACCAGAAAACGTATCCCACAACTTTGAAGAACAAGGATGGGTCGTTTGCGAGATTGTTCAGTTCGTGGGATGAAAGTACGGTCGAGCTGCATTTCAAATGGATGCAGGACTATGGGGTCGACGGGGTTTTTATGCAGCGTTTCTTCGGGGTCACCAGATCGGACAAATCCAGAAAAGAAGGACACGTCATCTTGGGTCATGCCTTGAAGGCTGCGAAGAAGTATGGCAGAGCGCTGGCTGTGATGTATGATTTGTCCGGGCTCAAGGCCGCTGGTGAAGATTGTTCGTCCATAATCCAGGACTGGAAGGAGTTAGTGGATGAAATAAAACTGACCTCGCAGGGAAATAATCAGACCTACCTTTATCATCGTGGCAGGCCGCTGGTGGCAATATGGGGGCTGGGATTTTCTGATCGCCCTTATAAAATTAGCGAGATCGGCTTCGATAAATTGATTGATTTCCTGAAAAATGATCCTGTTTATGGCGGTTGCAGCATCATGCTTGGAGTCCCTGCACAATTCCGAGATTTAAAGGGTGATTGTGTGGCCGATCCATATCTCCATGAAATCCTGGCCAGGGTGGATGTTGTGATGCCTTGGGTGGTGGGACGTTATTCATCAAATGCGGATCAAGATATTTCCCGCTATGGTGTACACGTGAAGGCAGATGTTGTATGGTGCACAGGACGGCAATTGGATTATGCCGCGTGTGTTTTTCCGGGATTCAGCTGGTATAACCTCATGAGGCAACAAGCTGGCAGGGAAAGTCCCTTGAACCAGATTCCACGCAAGCAGGGAAAATTCTACTGGGATTTGATCGGCGCCGCCATTGGGTCCGGGGCGAAGATGCTTTATGTTGCAATGTTTGATGAAATTGACGAGGGGACTGCAATTTTCAAGTGTGCTAATGAACTGCCTGTTGTGGAATCTCCTGTACATCTCCTTGGTTATGAAGGGGTGCCTAATGATCATTATCTCTGGTTGACTGGGAATGCGGGGCAGGTTTTGCGGGGAAAAAGTTCTTTTGTAAAAGATTTGTATCTGCGCTTGAACCATGATGTAAAATCACAGTAATTGATCACCTGATTACTATAACCGTTCCGGCATTATGAGTTACTCTGCCATAGGTGTTAAAACGGCTGTTTACCCCCTGACTCATGCTGCAGGCCCATAACCAGTTGGACGAGCGGGTGATGTTTGAAAGGCGCATTTCGTCGAGCATTCCGTTGAGATATTGTGATCCGTCACCAGTGAGTTTTGAGAAGCCCATGTGGAATGGATCTGTATTCTGGGTAATATTACCTGACGCATTTGTTGTACTGTCCAGTATACCATCATAATAAATATTCTTTATTCCATTTTCATGTTCATAAACAAGTGCAAGGTGGTGCCAGCTGTTGGTTGGGAATTTTGAAGTACTGCGCATATCGCTGTTTGTTGTCGGTCCCCAGGTGTACCAGCGAATCTTGCCTGAACCATCATCTATTTCTGCCGCATAACCGCTGTTACTTTGATATTCCTTTGCGATAAACCCCTTGCCGCTGCGCCAGTAGACCCATGCCGACACGGTTATGCTTCCAGTTATATTCAGGCTGGGAGCATTGCTGCACGATATGTAGTTAATGCCGTTGAAATCTTTGCCGCCAGAAATGACGGCGGATTGAATATCGGCAGGGTCGTTCACTGTTGTCCCGTCATTTCTGTTGACACTTGAGTCAGTGTTGCCGGGATTCATGTGCCATATGCCGGCGTATCCGTTAGCCCATGTCGCTCCGTTTGTTGTGCAGGCGGGTGGGTTTGTGTATGAAGAACCACCCCAGAATAGCCAGATGCAGTCGTTGCTGGATGAAAGTGATGGAACCTGGACCCATATATAAGAACTGCCGGTTGTATCCCATTTCTCTATTTCGTAGTTTAATTCCGCCGATTGATTTGCGTCGGAAAATCGCAGGTCGGATCCGCCTGCGAGGTCGAGGAAAGAACTGTAGTTGAAGCTGTCGATACTGTTATTGAGTACAATGAGGATGGGGAAATTGGTCAAGGTCTCTTCCCTGTCATACCCAGTGAAGGAAACTTTCATGCGGCATTTCTGATTACTGAAAATACCGGCCGACGCCTGCGCTGAGACCAGCAAGAGCAGCAGTATCCATCTCAGTAATGCTGTTAGAAAACCTGTCTCTGGCCTCAACATTGAACCGTCCCTTTGTGTGTATATTCCATTTCCCGGTAAGGGTAATTGTGACCGTGACGAAAATGCCATTGCATATTATGGTCGATAAAATGCATAATTGCGCAAATGAGCGTGACACAGAGAAGCGTGGCGTTGTTGCTGGAGCGGTATGACAGCAGGATACACAAAGGCGTTACCGAGTATGCCAGCAGGCATCACTGGCATCTTGATGCGCACATGGCGAACAATACCAGTATTCCATACGGATGGAAAGGGGATGGTATTATTACCGCCCTTGACCGTCGTTCTGACCTGATTAAGTTTGTGTGTGGTGCCCGTGTGCCAAAAGTTGATGTTACCATTTCCAGGCCGGAGCTTCGTATTCCAAGAATTATCGGCAATAACGAATTGATAGGTCGCATGGCAGCGGAACATTTTCTTGAGCGTGGTTTGAGAAACTTTGCGTGGTTTTCCGGCAAAACAGGTAATGTTGAACACATGCGTGAGCATGCCTTTGCGGCAATTCTCAAGAAGCAGGGGTTTGATTGCGTATCACTTGCTGTCAGAAGCTCGAAGCCAGGCAATGACTGGTTGAGTATGCGTGAGTCGCTGGGTAGATTACTTGCGGACATTCAAAAGCCGGTGGGCGTGTTTGCGTTTAATGATTACGATGCTTCAAGTGTTATAGATGCC
>MHBM01000182.1:0-760 GCA_001804885.1 Lentisphaerae bacterium RIFOXYA12_FULL_48_11 | reverse complement strand
CTCAGGTCGTGACACTTTCAGGTCAGCGGGTGGCCGATGCGGATCCGCCGGATCATCAAGGAGCTCTTTTTTTATCTCGGCTTCCTTTTCCATCTGTTTTCCCTCCTGCCTTTTTTCATGATCACTTTCCACATTTAAAATTTATCCGTCAGCAATTGCTTGAAGGTATCGTAGATCTTCTCGATTTCCGTCACCTTGTCGAAGAAGTAATCGGCGCCCAGGGCCTGACACTTTTCCCGATACTGGGGATAGGGATAGTTCGTGAGCATGATGACGATGGGCGGCGAAATTTCTTGTTTAACCCGCTTTAAAACATCCATTCCGTTGCCGCCGCCATTCAGGCGGATGTCCAGGATCACCAAATCGGGCTTCCGTTTCATGATGGATTGGATCGCATCGCGTGCATTCAGGGCCTGTCCGGCGATTTCGACACCTTCGATGCCGGAGATCATGGCCGCCAGTTTTTCGAGCACAATAGTCGAATCATCAACGAGAAATACTTTCATGCCAACCTCTTTTTCGAAATTAGGTAACTCGTGTTGCAGAATCAATAGCAGCGAATCATCAATACGAATCTTCCCGGTCTATAGGCATCCTTTCGCCAAAATCCCCGGGATCTCCTCCGCCGGCAAAGGCCGGCTGAACAAGTAGCCCTGGATTTCGTCGCACCCATGTTCCTGCAGGAAGGACAATTGCTCCTCCGTCTCCACGCCTTCGGCAATGGTCTTCAAATTCAGGCTGTGCGCCATGGCGATCGTCG